>JAJQJO010000315.1 GCA_021323495.1 Cellvibrio sp.
CTCAATCGACCAGCTTTGCAACCAATGATCAAGCCGACCAAAACCCGCCGCCAATTGCACCAGGAACTGGAACAACAAGTCCAGGAATACCTGCATAAAGGCGGACACGTCAACGAAGTACCGCGCGGCCTGAGCGGCCGGCCTGACGCCAATGGCCCGTTGATCAGCATTTTCGACGGCAGCAGCCAGGAAGACCGCACCCCATTGCCGGATGTAGTGGCGGCGATAGAAGCCCGCAAGAAACCCCAACTGGCGCAAAAACTCAAGAAGCCACGCCCGCGCAAAAAAGTGATCCTGGATGATTTTGGCCAGCCACTGCGTTGGGAATGGGTCGAAGAATAACCAGAGTGAACTTAGAGCCAGTCTTTGCGCTTGAAATACCAGTAAGGCAATATCGCCGATAGCAGCATTAATAGCACCGCAACGACAAATCCGTACTTCCAATCCGAATGGGGGATGTAGCTAAAATTCATCCCGTAGGCGCTGGCTACCACCGTGGGTGGCAGGAATACCATCGCGGCGATAGAGAAGATCTTGATGATCTGGTTTTGTTCAATGTTGATGAAACCCTGGGTAGAGTCCATCAGGAAGTTGATCTTGTCGAACAAGAAGGCGGTGTGCGACATCAGGGTATCCACATCGCGTTTGATCTCCCGCGCTGTCTCCTGCAATTCAAAGGATTCGCGCAGATGGCGCTGCAAAAAAGAAATCGAGCGCTGGGTGTCCATCAGGCACAGGCGGATCTTTCCGTTGCTGTCCTCCAGCTTGGCCAGTTGGTCGATCGCATCTTCCAGCTCCGCATCTCCATCTTCCAGCACCATGTGGCTCACTTCCTCGAGCTTGCGATGAATATCTTCAAGGGCGTCAGCGAGGTTTTCCACTTTCTGCTCAAACATGGTCACGAGCAGATCCTGGGGTGATGTCACATGTACCTGCCCGGCACGGGCGCGCATACGCAACAGACGGAAATCGGCCAAATCGCCGTCGCGCACGGAAATCAGGCGTTTGTCTTGCAGGATGAATGCAACAGTCGCGGTGCTATGACGGCCGGATTCCCCGGGAGCCAGGAATAGTGAGTGGACATGGATGCCGACGCCATCCTGAAAATAGCGCGCAGAGAACTCAATCTCCTCTACATCATCGGATTCGGGTAGCTCGGCGCGCAGGAAGGTATTTAATTCTTCACGCTCTTCATCGCTGGGTTCATGTGCATCAATCCAGAGTGCACTATTGAGTGCCAGCCTGGTATTTTCATCCGGCTGTTTGTCTTCACGCAGGGTGTTACCTTGAACTTTAAACATTCTTAACATCGGTGTTTATCTCCTGCAGGTTCAAGGTGTGCGGCACATCATGTCGATTTTGCGGCTTTATAGCATAGGCTAATTAAAGTTAATCTATTTTATTAAGTTTTCACGGTAAATACAGCAAAAGGCTGGAAGAAGGCAAAGGCAGCCGGTTTCTGCTAAGGTTAGCCAGCCCCAATATTGAGCCTTTATTATGCAAATTCGCCAGGTATCCGCCGCGCTGGATCACAAGCTCGCGCAACTGGATCAACAACTCAAAAAACTTGAACACCAGCGTGAGCAGCAAAACAACAGCGAACCGAATCCGCAATTGGAACAGGATATCCTCGCCTTACAGCAAATCCGCACCAAACTGGTTAAGTCGAAAGAACTCGCCTGGCGCGCCCATCAATTACAACATCAAAACGACGCACAAAGCCGTGCGCGCCAGCGGATGATTGGCTTATCGCTTTGTATATTCAGTGTGATAGGTGCGGGGGTATTGTTATATCTGGTGTTCAACCAGTAACGGGAGCTGAGCAAGCAAGCCGACTGCCAGTTATTGGCAATCGGCCCAAGCGATTAGCCGGCAACTGCGGCATCAATCAATGGCTTCAGCTCACCTTTTTCACTCATCTCGGTGATGATATCGCAACCGCCGATCAATTCGCCCTTGACCCACAATTGGGGAAAAGTTGGCCAATTGGCAAATTTGGGTAACTCGGAACGGATCTCCGGGTTGGTCAAAATATCCACATAAGCAAAACGCTGGCCGCACGCCATCAATGCCTGGGATGCACGCTGTGAAAAACCACATTGGGGTGCACTGGGCGAGCCCTTCATATACAGGATCACGTCATTTTCGCTGATTTGTTGTTTGATCGTATCTAACACGTCCATCTTATCTACCTCGATAATCAGTCTGGGGCTATTTAATTAAGTCAGGGTTGGGAACTATTCAGTAGAGCGCTATCCAACAGGAATCCATTAAATGGGGCCGAACCGGATAAGTACAACAGGGCAAGGCCGGATATATCCGAGTGTTTTGCTCAAGTATTGCCATTTTACCCCAGCTAATACCGGCAGGCCAATCTCATGCGATTGCCAAATGGCCGTTTTTGCATATTCTGTCAGCAGCGATTCCGCTTTTTTTCCAATGTATAAGGGTTGTCCAGAGCTGTGAAGTTTAATTTGCGCATTCAAGTTTTTTTGGTTTTTGCCTGTTTTGCTGTACTGCTGACCGGTGGTTTATTTTTATATTCCCGCCTGAGTTTTGAGCGGGGATTTAATCACTACATGGAACAAAAAGAAGCCGCGCGCAATGCCCGTCTGATTACCGCACTGGAGCGGCATTTTACTTATAACGGCAACTGGGATGCGTTTAAAGTAAACCCGCACTATTGGGACATATTTGTGTGGCAATACAGCGCTAATATGCGCCAGCGTAGTGAGCGTCCCATTCCGTTTCCTTTTCCACCTGAATTGGATACACGCATTAATGGTGATGAGCGCGATGAGCGAAGTGCAATATTAATCCGCAAAAACGCCCAGGAAGCGCGCCGGAACGAGCGGCGCGAACCTCCGCAGCCTGATGATTTTTTGCGTCATCAACCTTACAAACGTTTTATTTTGCTTGACCATAAAGAAAAATTAGTCAGTGGTAAACAATGGCGCAATGAAACTTATTTTTTTAGCGACCTTTACATTGCCACTGATGGGAAACAAAAACTGGTCGGTTACCTCGGCACTCCCATGAATCCTGCGCTACGCGATTTGCGCGATAACGAATTTGCCAAACGCCAACAAAATCATTTTTTGTTAATGACCATGGTTGCTTTGGCGATTGCCCTGGCCTGTGCAATCCCGCTCTCCTATTTATTAACCCAGCGGGTTAAAAAATTAGCACAGCATGTGCAATTGTTAAGTAAAGGGGATTACCAACAGCGGCTCTCAACCAAAGGGCAAGACGAAATTGCCACTCTCGCCGAAAACCTCAACCATCTCGCCCAGACGCTCAACCAAACCGAGCAGGCGCGCAAACGTTGGGTTGCCGATATCTCCCACGAATTGCGCACGCCTTTGGCCGTCCTCAAGGCCGACCTTGAAGCGCTGGAAGATGGCGTGCGGAAATTTGATGCAAAAGCCATTACCCGACTGCAAAAACACGCAGAGCGGCTTGCCAGTTTAGTGAATGACTTATATCAATTATCGCTGACTGACATAGGCGCAATGAGTTATCGCAAACAATCCTGCGATATTCGCGAAATCATCGAAGAATTAAGCATTTCCTTACAAGATAAATTACACCAGGCGGGGTTGGAACTGGAAACGCAATTATGCACCCATGCAGTCACGGCATTTGCCGACCCGGAACGGTTACATCAATTATTTTTAAATTTATTTAACAACAGCATTAACTACACCGAAGCACCAGGAAAACTCCGTGTGCAGCTAACGGCAGACGCGCAGCACGCCATTTTTATTATTGAAGATTCCGCTCCCGGTGTTGATCCCGCCCTGCATGAAAAACTGTTCGAGCGCTTGTACCGGGCGGAATCATCGCGCAGCCGTGAAACTGGCGGTGCCGGGTTGGGCTTGAGCATTTGCCGCAATATTGTTGAAGCGCACGCGGGCCGCGTCGGCTTTGAAACCAGCGAGCTGGGAGGATTAAAAATTTCCGTTTATTTACCACTACAGGAATCTGCATGAATATTTTAATTGTCGAAGATGAAATCGATCTGGGAGAAATTTTGCAGGATTATCTAGCCAGCGAAAATTTTTCTGCCACTCTGGTCAGCGATGGCGAATTGGCGTTACAAAAAATCCTGACCGAAAAATGGGATTTGGTATTACTGGATTTAATGCTACCCAAGCGCGATGGCTTAAGTATCTGCCAGGAGGTGCGCAAGACTTCGCAGGTACCCATTATTATGACTACCGCCAAGGTTGAAGAGATTGATCGCTTGATCGGTTTGGAATTAGGCGCCGATGATTATATCTGCAAACCTTTTAGCCCACGGGAAGTCATTGCGCGGGTAAAAGCTGTATTGCGCCGCAGCAGCAAGAGTGATGGGCAGCACGAAGAAGGTTTACGCCTGGACAAGGAGCGCCAGTATGCCTGTGTGGGTGAACAATGCGTTGAGTTGACCAGTATTGAATTCCGTATTCTGGAAACTTTATTGCTCAATAAGCAGCGAGTGATTTCACGGGATTTATTATTGAAAAATGCTTACACCGATCATCGTGTAGTGAGCGACAGAACCATGGATTCACACATCACCAAACTGCGCAAAAAATTACAACCAATATGCGATGACGATATTATCCACTCAGTCTACGGTGTAGGTTACCGTTTGCAAATTTCCTGATTGATCGACAGTGGATGCGCTCCCGGGAAGGTGCACAACAATATTTACCCCATCGAAAACCATGGTTTTTCAGGTACGGAACTCACTGAGCAACCCATCCAGTTTGCGGATCTCCCGCTCAAGGTGCATACGCGACTGGCTGGCTTGCTCACCGGATTCATGATTCTTCTGTGCCTGTTGCAATATCGTATCCATGCTGCCGGTAATTTGCTGCATCGCATGTTTTTCTTCTTCCGATGCACGCTCAATTTGCGAATTCATTTGCCGGATCTGGTCCACCGCACCCACTATATTGGCAAACGCCTGGGAAGTATTGGCAATCCGCTCTTTGATCACCAGGGCTTTTTGTTGTGCGCCTCCCATTACCTCAACAGCTTTACTTGATCCGGTAGTGAGATTGGTAATTATGGTTTCAATTGCTTTGGTAGATTCCTGGGTGCGCGATGCAAGGCTGCGCACCTCATCGGCAACCACCGCAAAACCACGCCCGGTTTCTCCCGCGCGCGCTGCTTCAATCGCCGCATTTAATGCCAACAAATTGGTTTGCTCGGCGATACTACGGATCACTTCCAGCATCGCGCCTATATTGCGGCTATCGGCAACCAGGACCGAAATGACTTGCGATGCTTTGTCCACTTCCTGTACCACTTCGTCCACGCCCTGTTGCGCAGAGGCAACCACCTTATTGCCCGCTCCCGTAATAGTAGTTGCATCCGTAGAAGCCCGGTTCGCGCCCACGGCAGCTTCAGCAACCCGGTCCAGGGTATTGGAGATCCGGTCGATTGCATTGACGACTTGTGAGATTTCATGCAGTTGGGCATCGCAACCTTTTGCGGCCTGGGTAATTGACTGGGTGATTTGTACGCTGGCCGCCGTAAGCGTGTGATTGCTTGATTGCGCCTGGCTGATAAGCGCCTGCAATTTTTCTACAAAACGATTAAATGCATAAGCAAGCCGCCCCAATTCTGTGGCTTGATTTTCATTGGGCAGGCGCGCGGTCAAATCCCCTGAACCAGATGCCAATTCATTTAAGTTATCAGTAACCTGTGC
>JAJQJO010000316.1 GCA_021323495.1 Cellvibrio sp.
AATCCAGGTCACCAAATCACTTTTATCACCCATTTGCAAATCGCTTTCGAATGCTTGCGGGCGCGACCATACATACAGTAAATCACCATTCCAAAGATTGGCGATTTCACTCCAGGGAACAATTTTTTCCGCCCCGTTTTCCAACAGCAGCGCGTGGTTCTCACTTAATCCGGCCAACAGGGCGTAAACCCATTTTTTATCGGGTGTCGCCAGGGTCATCAAGCCCGGGCGATTAATATCTTTTAATTCGTCCCAGGAATTGATGTGCGTTTTTTCGCAAACATAGTCAGCATCTTTCACTACTAAACAAGGATTTCTTTTATCTCCAGCTTCGATACCGACGTAGGAAAACAATGCCAGTTGTGCCGCGACCAAATCCCTGGTTGCCATAGCAACTACAGTCGGAACCGGAGGTGCCACCGGTTTTGGTTGGTTGCGCAATTCGTCAAGCGAGCCGGATGCCAATGGCTGGTCCGCTGCTTTTGCTATCGCAGATGCTTGCACAGAAGACGCTTGCGTGACTGAAGACCGGCTGTGCGCAGTGTGCGCCAATGCCTGCGCTGCGGGTGCAGGCGCCTGGTCAGGCACCAGAAACCAGACTGCGGCCATCAACCCCAGCAAGACCACCACAAATAACGCATGCCAGGATGTACGCGTGGTGGCCAATTTTTCCTCTTGTTGGGTGGTAGTACCGGCAACCTCTTTAACTGCCTCCGCAAAAATCTGTTTGTCAATATGGTGATGATTTTGTGCATAAGCGCCCAGCAGGAGCCGCTCACAGAGCACGTTAATCAACCGCGGAATACCACCGCTGAAAGCGTGGATTTTCCTGATCATCGCATCATTAAACGGCCGCTGGTGGTCAGGTAGGCCAGCAATTTTTAAACGATGGGCGATGTAGGCTTTGGTTTCGGGCAGGCTCAGGGCTTCGAGATGAAAGCGTGCAGTGATCCGCTGGGATAACTGCCGCAACGCCGGGCGCGCCAGTAATTTTTTTAATTCCGGCTGGCCCACCAGCATGATCTGCAACAGTTTGGTGGTGGTGGTTTCCAAATTGGTGAGCAGGCGAATCTGTTCCAGTACCGGAACCTTTAATAGCTGCGCCTCATCAATCAGGACAACGGTCTTGCGTCCTTTGCGATGGTTGTCGAGCAAAAACTGGTTGAGCGCATCGGTCAGGACTTTTACGGTCAGCTCATCGGCGATGTAACTTACCCCTAGCTCGTCGCAGATGGTCGAGAGCAGTTCCGGTGCACTCCCCATAGGGTTAAGGATTATCGCCATATCGGTATTCAATGGCAGCTGCTCCAGCAGGCAGCGGATAATCGTGGTCTTGCCGGTGCCTACCTCTCCGGTGAGCATGACAAAACCGCCATTCTGTATACCGAACAATAAATGCGCCAGGGCTTCCCGGTGCTGGTCGCTCATAAAGAGGTAGCGCGGGTTCACGGCGATGGAAAAGGCGGGTTCTTTGAGCCCAAAAAATTCGTGGTACATAGGCCTATCGATACAAAGTTATTATAGGGGCGCCGGCAGCGGAGCTGAATCATAGCAGGCCTAAGATTCGGCTGTTACCTTCTTGTTCCCTTGTCCACCGGGAAACAGGCGAATGTTTAGCCAGGGATAAGAAAACCATCGACAAAACCCTTATTGGATCACAGCTCGATTGCCCGAAAAGCCCCAAATTGATACCATTGCGGCCTTTTTAATCAGGCACCATTTTTACAAGTATTTTTTAGCCAGGCAGCTTTTTAATAAAGCTACGGCCGCAACCCTCTCCCGCCTTTATTGTTGATTTCCTTATACAGAGAGTTTCTATGTCAGTTGATTTTCGTTCAGCTCCGCTATCCGTTTTGGCCCACAACGACGAGTTTGTACAGCGTCATATCGGCCCGGATGCCCAACAAACTGCCGCGATGCTGGCAACCCTGGGCGTCAGCTCAGTCAAGGAGCTGATCGACAAAACTGTACCGGACAATATCCGCCTCAAAGGCGAAATGGCCTTGGGCAAGGCCATGACCGAAGCCGACGCCCTGGCGCAACTCAAAGCTATCGCCAGTAAAAACCGTATATTCAAGAACTATATCGGCATGGGCTACCACGATACCCATGTCCCCTATGTAGTGCTGCGCAACGTGTTGGAAAATCCAGGCTGGTATACAGCGTATACGCCTTACCAGCCTGAAATCGCCCAGGGCCGCCTGGAAGCGTTATTGAACTACCAGCAAATGATCATCGATCTAACGGGTATGGAAATGGCCAACGCCTCGGTATTGGATGAGGGCACTGCTGCTGCCGAAGCTATGGCGATGTGCAAACGCCAGAACAAGAAAAGTAAATCCGATGTGTTTTTTGTGGATGCCGACACGCATCCGCAAACCATCGCGGTGGTCAAGACCCGCGCCGAACATTTTGGATTTGAGGTCAGGGTAGCTAAAGCCGATGAGCTCGCCAACGGCGATTACTTCGGTGCGCTGCTCTCTAACCCAGGCTCCAGTGGCCAGGTACGCGACCTTACTGCGTTGATCGAAATCGCCCACAACAACAATGCATTGGTCACCGTTGCGTCTGATTTGATGGCGTTAATGCTGATCAAATCCCCCGGTGCCATGGGCGCCGATGTCGTTGTTGGCACCAGCCAACGCTTCGGCGTACCTATGGGCTTCGGTGGACCGCACGCTGGTTTCTTCGCCTTCCGTGACGCCTACAAACGTTCAGCTCCCGGCCGCATTATCGGGGTATCAATTGATACACGAGGCAAACAAGCATTGCGTATGGCGATGCAAACCCGCGAGCAACATATCCGTCGCGAAAAAGCCAATTCCAATATTTGTACCTCGCAGGTACTGCTAGCGGTGATGAGCGTGTTCTACGCGATTTACCACGGTCCTGAGGGGTTGAAGCGCATCGCCAACCGCATTCACCGCCTGACAGCAATCGCCGCTGCGGCCTTGAAAGCCAAAGGCTTTGATATCGCCAATAACCATTTTTTTGACACAATCAAAGTCAATGTGGGCGACAACCAAAAAGCAATTTATCAAGCAGCGCTGAATGCTGAAATCAATTTGCGTCTGGTGGGTAGCGATGCACTGGGCATCAGTTTGAATGAGACTACTTCCGCAACTGATGTTGAAGCATTGCTCGCCGTATTTGGCGTAACCGGGGTCGAATTGAGATCGTTCGACGAACAAGTTATCGCAGGAAAAAATATCACTGCCAGCAACGCCATCCCTGCCGACTTGTTGCGTAACGATGCAATATTATCTCATCCCGTTTTTAATACGTATCACAGCGAAACTGAAATGCTGCGTTATTTAAAACGTTTGGAGTCAAAAGATATTGCATTGAATAATGCAATGATTCCGCTCGGCTCTTGCACAATGAAATTAAATGCAACGGCTGAAATGATTCCCGTCACCTGGCCGGAATTCGGCAAACTGCATCCCTTCGCACCTATTGATCAAGCAGAAGGTTACCAGGAATTGTTTGAAGAGCTGCAAGAGATGCTCAAGACCTGCACCGGCTACGATGCCATCAGCTTGCAACCTAACGCCGGTTCGCAAGGTGAATACGCGGGCCTTGTTGCGATCAAAAAGTATTTTGAAAGCAAAGGTGAAACACAACGTGACATTTGCCTGATTCCTGCATCAGCTCACGGCACTAATCCTGCCTCAGCGCAAATGGTCAGTTACAAAGTTGTGGTCGTTGCCTGCGATAATAAAGGCAATGTCGATCTTGCTGACCTGGCGGAAAAAATTTCCACTTACGGCAATCAAATCGCCTGCATCATGGTCACTTATCCATCGACCCACGGCGTATTTGAAGAAGGCATCACTCAGTTGTGCGACATGGTGCATGCAGTTGGGGCTCAGGTGTATATCGACGGCGCCAACATGAATGCGCTTGTAGGTGTTGCAGCCCCCGGAAAATTCGGCGGCGATGTTTCGCATTTGAACTTGCATAAAACTTTCTGTATCCCACACGGCGGTGGGGGTCCGGGCATGGGACCAATCGGTGTAGGCAAACATTTGGCACCGTTCCTTGCTGCACATCCGGTACAAGCAGTTCCAGGTACTGAAATAAACAACGGCACTATTTCAGCAGCGCCCTGGGGCTCGGCCAGTATTTTGCCGATCAGTTGGATGTACATCAAAATGATGGGCGCGATTGGCATGCGTCAAGCCACCGAATTTGCCATGCTCAATGCAAACTACGTAGCAAAAAAACTCGAAGCGGCTTATCCCATTCTATACAAGGGCACCAATGGTTTTGTTGCACATGAATGCCTGTTGGATCTGCGCCCGTTAAAAGAAGCGAGCGGCATCAGCGAGGAAGATATCGCCAAGCGCCTGATGGATTTCGGCTTTCACGCCCCAACCATGTCCTTCCCGGTAGCGGGCACCCTGATGATTGAGCCAACGGAATCGGAATCCAAAATTGAGCTAGATAAATTCATTGAAGCGATGCTGATTATCCGCAAGGAAATCGAGCAGGTAATTAAGGGTGAGATCAGCGTGGAAGCAAGCGCGCTGCACAATGCACCGCATACACAAGACGACATACTGGAAGAAAACTGGACTCGCGCCTATTCACGTGAAGTGGCTGGCCGCCCGGCTAGCTGGCTGAAAAATCACAAAGTGTGGCCGACGGTAAATCGTATCGATAACGTCTATGGGGATCGCAAT
>JAJQJO010000317.1 GCA_021323495.1 Cellvibrio sp.
CCTTACCCACGGTAATTCTTGGTTTCCTCGCCGGTTTGTGGCTGGCACCCTTTATGGAAAACCATTTGCCCGCGATTTTCAGTATTTTAATTTTGTTGCCATTCATTATGTTGGTGACCGGATTTATTTGGAGTCGTTTTCCTGAATCGATTCGCGTGCGTGTTACTGAAGGTTGGGAATCCGTCATTTTGATTCTGCCCATTATAATGACTGTGTGGGCCTGTGTTGCGGTTAGTCCGTTCACCGAAGTCTGGTTTTTTGATGGCAGTATGCGCCAATGGTTTACCGATAACGGTATTAATTACGATCAACGCAATGCATTGGTCGTTGGTATCGTGATGGGCTTTGCTGTCATTCCGAGTATTTTTTCTATTGCCGAAGATGCGGTATTCAGTGTGCCGCGTCACCTTACGCAAGGTTCGCTTGCACTGGGTGCAACGCGTTGGCAAACCATGGTCGGTGTGGTATTGCCAACTGCAAGCCCCGGTATTTTTTCGGCGGTGATGATGGGCTTTGGCCGAGCTGTTGGTGAAACGATGATTGTATTGATGGCTACTGGTAATAGCCCGGTGGTGAATTTCAATATCTTTGAAGGTATGCGTACGCTTTCCGCCAATATCGCCGTGGAGTTGCCAGAAACGGCCGTAGCCAGTACCCATTTCCGCGTACTGTTCCTGGCGGCGTTGGTACTGCTCGCACTGACCTTTGTAGTGAATACGCTCGCTGAAGTTATTCGTCAGCGCTTGCGTCAACGCTACAGCAATCTTTAATTCCTGGTGGATGCAATGAAAAATTTTGTAAAAGCACAAGCCGACTGGTTCAAAAGTGGCTCGCCCTGGATTTGGTTAAATGGCGGCGCAGTGGCCATTTGTATGGTGATGGTGGTGGGATTGCTCGGCTTGATTGCGATTCGCGGCTTCGGCCATTTTTGGCCCGCCGATATTTTGCAAACCTCCATTGTTGATCGCGAAGGTGTTCGCCAGATTATTATGGGTGAAGAAGTGCGCGCGGAAATTATCCCGGCAGCAGTCGCACGCGATGGCGGTTACACCGTTGAAAAAGATGTGGAATTGATTACCCGCTATTTATTCAAAATGGGCAATCGCGACGTCAACGGCCGGGACTTCGCCTGGTTTCTTGAAACGGGTATGGATAAATGGGAATACCCGCTTGATGCAATTTCTATTGAGCGGCGTGAATGGGGTAACTTTTATGGATATCCGGTTGCAATTAAAGAACAGGATAAAATCATCAGCGAATTGAGCAGCGCTGATTTCTGGACGCAGTTGGATCAACGTATCGAGCGCGCGTTGGACTTGCATTCACAAATCCATCGCATTGAAAAATCTGATATCGGGCGTATCAACAAACGTATGGATGACTTGCGTCTGGAGCGTCGCCGTTTGGAGTTGGATGGTATTACCGGTGATCAACTTGCGAAAGCAGATGTGGAACTTGCTGCGCGTCGCGCCGAGTTGGAAGCAGAATACAGCGTGATCAAAAAAACACGCGATGACCTTCTCGCTGAAGCAACTCGCGACAAGTTAATCGGCCGCACTGCTGATGGCAAAGAAGTTGTTATTGGATTTGATCATATTGTACGCGTCACCCGTCCAAACGAAATGGGCGTGTTCGCCAAGCTTGGTCAATACGCTGAACGCTTTTGGGAATTTATGAGTGATGAGCCGCGCGAGGCAAATACCGAAGGCGGTATTTTCCCTGCGATTTTCGGCACCCTGACCATGGTGATTGTTATGTCCATCATGGTGACGCCTTTTGGTGTGCTGGCCGCGATTTATTTGCGCGAATATGCGCGGCAAGGGACTTTCCTGAAAATTATCCGAATCTCTGTTTATAACCTCGCTGGTGTGCCTTCGATTGTTTACGGGGTGTTTGGTTTGGGCTTTTTTGTGTATACCCTCGGCGGTAATCTCGATGAATTGTTTTATGCGGAATCATTGCCATCGCCAACTTTTGGTACACCAGGATTATTTTGGGCATCACTCACACTGGCCTTGCTCACCTTGCCGATTGTTATCGTGTCTACTGAAGAGGGTTTGTCGCGTATTCCAAGTACTATTCGTCAAGGTAGTCTGGCTCTCGGTGCGACCAAAGCGGAAACATTGTGGAAAGTTGTGGTGCCGTTGGCGACTCCAGCGATGATGACCGGCTTGATTTTAGCGATTGCCCGCGCTGCCGGTGAAGTGGCACCGCTGATGTTGGTCGGTGTGGTGAAGCTTGCTCCTGCATTGCCAGTTGATGGCAATTACCCTTATTTGCATCTCGACCAAAAAATTATGCACCTGGGTTTCCATATCTATGATGTGGGCTTCCAAAGCCCGAACGTGGAAGCGGCGCGTCCGCTGGTTTATGCAACTTCTTTGACGCTGGTGTTGCTCATTATTACGCTGAATATTACCGCGATTAAAATCCGTAACAACCTGCGCGAAAAATATCGCAGCGCGTCGGATTAACACGCAAAACTGTAATAATTTTGTCATCAATCTGAAATATAGTAGTAAAAATATCAAACAGGCCTAGCTTATGACCCCGACAGCATTGGTGGAACCGATCAAGCTTGAAGTAAAAAACCTCAACTTGTACTACGATCAAAAGCGCGCACTCAATAGTGTGAGTATGAAAATACCGGAAAAAAAAGTAACGGCTTTTATTGGTCCGTCCGGTTGCGGTAAATCAACACTCCTGCGCTGTTTTAATCGAATGAACGATTTGGTTGACGCATGTCGTGTTGAAGGCGAAATTATTCTCGATGGCGGTAATATTTACGACAAGCATGTCGATGTGGCGGAATTGCGTCGGCAAGTGGGAATGGTGTTCCAAAAACCCAATCCATTTCCAAAATCAATTTATGAAAATGTTGCTTATGGTCTACGCTTACAAGGCGTGAAATCAAAACGCGTTTTGGATGAAGTGGTTGAGAAATCGTTGCGCGGTGCGGCGCTCTGGGATGAAGTAAAAGATCGCTTGCACGATAATGCATTTGGGCTGTCAGGCGGACAGCAACAGCGTTTGGTAATTGCCCGCGCGATAGCGATTGAACCGGAAGTAATTTTACTCGATGAACCCGCTTCGGCACTCGATCCAATTTCAACGTTAAAAATTGAAGAGTTGATCAACGAGCTCAAGCACCAATACACTATTGTGATAGTGACGCACAATATGCAGCAAGCCGCACGTGTTTCCGATTACACAGCATTTATGTATATGGGTGATTTGATTGAGCATGATCTGACCGACACGCTCTTTACCAATCCCGGGAAAAAACAAACAGAAGATTACATCACCGGCCGTTACGGTTAATGCGGAGGCGCACATGGTTATGGATATTACGAGTCACACCCATCATATTTCACAACAATACAATATCGAGCTCGAGGCTATCCGCACCCATTTATCGGAAATGGGCGGTATGGCGCAGCGTCAGGTAAATGATGCAATCCAGTCTTTGATCGATGCCGATGTTGAGCGCGCCGAGCAAGTGGTGCGCGCCGATATGAAAGTCAATACGATGGAAATGACCATCGATGAAGAATGTATCCGCATCCTTGCGCGCCGCCAGCCAGCCGCCAGCGATTTGCGGTTAGTCATTGCGGTCACCAAAGCCATTACTGATCTGGAACGTATTGGTGACGAAGCCAGCAAAATTGCCCGTCAGGCAATCGCGATGAATAAAGACGGACTCGCGCCGCGCGGTTATATTGAGGTGCGCCATATCGGTGGCAATGTGTCGCGCATGTTGCAGGATGCACTCGATGCGTTTGCACGCCTGGATATGGAACTCGCGCTCAATGTAGTGCAGACCGATAAGCAGGTCGATATGGAGTACAGCACCGCCATGCGCGAGCTGGTGACTTTTATGATCGAAGATCCACGCAGCATCACGCGTGTGCTTAATATCATGTGGTCGCTGCGTGCGTTAGAGCGAATTGGCGACCATGCGCGTAACCTCGCTCAGTATGTGATTTATCTGGTCAATGGTGAAGATGTCCGCCATTCCAATCTGGAAGAGATCGAAGAGAACATCAATAGTAAGGAATAAGCTCGCTATTGCCCGGGTTACGTATTTTTTGCGTGACTAAAGCAATTTCCTCTTGTTAAATAACCCGCGCCTGCTTGCAGGCGCGGGTTTTTATTTTCCGGGTCAAACACTACTGGTGTCCGTTCTCCTCCCAAGGCTTAAGCAGGTGACTACAGCGACAAATTAGGTCTTGTCGGATACCCCATAAATATATAATATAAATAGGCTAAATAACTATGCTGGATACAGGGCGTAATCTTACTCACCAGTTAACCCATCAACTGGGTGCGGCAATTGTTCAGGGTCAATACGCGATTGATAAATCCTTCCCAACCGAGGCGGAGCTATCGCAACAATTTAACATCAGCCGCAGCGTTACTCGCGAAGCGGTAAAAATGCTTACTGCCAAAGGGCTGATTGCATCGCGCCCGCGGCAGGGCATCCGGGTCATGCCGAGTGCCCACTGGAATATGTTTGATGCCGATGTGCTCGGGTGGACGCTCAATGCTCGCCCTTCGTTGGAGCTGCTGCGCGAGTTCACCCAATTACGCATGGCAATAGAACCTGAAGCGGCGGTATTGGCTGCTGAAAACAATCAGGACGCAACAAAAATCAAGGCAATTGGCGATGCATTGGCATCAGTTAAAAGGCGTGCTTACGGCGGATTATGAAGACCACAAGCGTATTTATGACGCTATTTGTGCGGGCGACCAGGAAGGTGCCAGCAAAGCGGTAAAAACCCTGCTGCAAGAAGTTATGCAGTTGATTAATGTATCTCTGGTAAAACCCAAATAGCCCGGGCAGTCTCAGACTACCGCCTGTGCTATAAGGTGCTTATGTTTATATCGTGGCGTTGATACGAACGGCGCGTGAACCCAGAGAGAAATCAACATGTACAGCTACTCAGCCCATCCAGGGTATACCCGCTACCCGAGTTTGCAGGATCGCAGTGTATTTATCACTGGCGGCGCTACCGGTATTGGCGCGGCGTTGGTGGAAGCCTTTGCTGCCCAAGGTGCAAAGGTCGCCTTTGTCGATCTTGATGAAGCGGGAGCAACAGCACTTTGCGATGAGCTGGAGGCAAAAGGTTATGCGCGCCCCTGGTTCGAACTTTGCGATGTCAGTGACATAACTGCATTGCGACGGAGTATCGTTGATGCACAAACGGCTCAAGGTAATATCCAGGTGCTGGTTAATAATGCGGCCAACGATCAGCGTTTTGATACACGCAGTATTACCGAAGCAGATTGGCATCGCGGTTTGGCGAT
>JAJQJO010000318.1 GCA_021323495.1 Cellvibrio sp.
AAGCTGGCGATTTTTAAATTCGCAGCCGCGTCAATTGTTGGTGCGACAGGGCGTGGATTGCTGGATACAAAGTTGGGTGTTGCTGTTGGTAAAATTCGATACATACCAAAATCATAGGTCAGCACACCGCGCAAATTTGATACTGTGTCGCCACTGCGCAATGTATTGGTTGCCGACAAGCCCGGCCCCGGGAAAATTACCGGATCAGGATTTTGCACATTGCTGGCATCATCCATCACCAATTTATTTAAATTATTTTGTGCTTGCAGTGCATTGGCTGCTGCGCCCGGTGCAACTACGTTGGTAGGTTGCTGCAAGCGGCCGTTCGCTAATAACAATTGGCCGTAGCGGCCGAGTTGATAGGTTTCGTTGACGGTGAGTGTTTGTGCAATCGCAATACTCATTCCTTCAATTACTTCAAAATCATTGAGTGAGGCAACGGGCAAGCTCACTGGTGCCGGGGTGGGCAAAGTTTGGTTGCTGGCGCAGACGCTGACGTTGCTTGCGCTAATTTGCGTCAGCTGAAAGGTTTCGGCAACTGCACCTGTGACGCGTACACGGTCACCCACCGCAACCGGAGTGGTGCTCACTACATAAATGCCTTCCGAGGTATTGGCGTTGCCATCAGTATCGAGGTCTTCTTCCTGGATAAAAAATCCGCCGAGTTGATTGGCATTTTGAAAGTCGGCAACCACGATTGCTTCGATACTCGCATTGTTGCCCACCAGGCTGCTGGCAGCGCCAGAGCCCTGGATAGTTGCGATGCGCGTTGCCAGGTCACCACACTGGCCTGCAGTGCCGCCGCCATTGTCACCACCACCGTTGCTACTGCCTTGATAAGTGCCGAGATGGTCGAAGCTATCCTGCGCATAACCTTCCCACTCACTCGCGGGATCAAAACTATTGTTGATTGTGGTATCACCGGCGGCAATAGATGTTTTGCGGCGCAGGGTATTGTCAGCTGTGCTGTTCAAGCCAGTACCCCATTCACTTCCTGGATCTACGCCCACTTGGCCGATGCTATCCAATGGCGTACTGCCTTTCTTCAATAGGATCGTATCGTCGCCATTAAACCAGCCAGAGCTGTTGGTTTGGTTGGCCTTGGCCAAAATCGTTGCATTGGCACTGCCGTGTGCAAGTACAAATACTCCGTGCGCAGGAATATTGCCGGTGAGATTGATTGTCAATCCAGCACTATTACCGCCGTTGAAATGCATCTCTACTGTGTGGCCGCTGAGATCGACACTGCTGGCGCTGCTGTTGTAAATCTCCAGCGCTTTATTGTTGCTGCTGCCCTCAATATATTCAGAAAAGTACAGGTCGGCAGTGGCCGGCAATGCGCTCAAACTGGCAAGCGCGGCTGCTAGTAGCAGCGGTTGGCGAGGTTTGCATTTCATAACGGGCTCCCTTGAAACGTGTTTATTGATCAAGGAACGCAGCTTAGATGGACTTTGTTACGGAGCTATGGCGGGATTTAGTCGTTTGTGTGATGTTTTTGTGACTTGGAAAGGCAATGGTCGGGTTACCGACTATAGCGAATTGTTCTACATGAAATGTAAAGATAGGGAACTTGCCGGGAAAACAGGTAGTCCGAACTATCCACCCCTTATCTTTAACGATTCATTAGTTCCCTGCGAGTGATGAATGAAAACACTGTGATCTGTACGTCTGCATTTGTGTAGATAAAGACGCTGTATGGAGGTTTTATGAACACCAGAAACGATCTTTTGCTAGATAGGATTGAATTCCGCACCCCCTTGGCCAGCGATGGTGATGCCCTTAAAGAACTGCTCGCTACTACGCCCGTGCTCGACGGTAATTCCGTGCAATGCACGCTCCTGCAATGTGGCCATTTTGCCAAGACCTCCGTTGCGGCCTTTCTGCACGGCCGGTTGGTAGGATTTGTTTCCGCCTATTACCCACCCAATGAGCCGCACACCTTGTTTGTATGGCAGGTCGTAGTTAGCCAACAATTGCGTGACCTTGGCTTGGGTAAAAAAATGTTGCATTGGCTGATTGCCCAGCCCGCTTGTGAACAGGCGACCCGGCTGGTTACTGCAATAGGGATTAAAAACACTGTATCCTGGTCAATGTTTGATAGCTTTGCGCGGGATATTGGCGCGCTGCCGATCAAATCATTTGTTACCCCGCTAACCCCAAAAGAAGGTTACCAACAGGACGAATATCTGCTGCGTATCTCCCCGTTGCCCAATCGCATGGGGCAATTAAATGGTGACCCCCTGGCGGACTTGAAAGGGAGTGGCTCGCATATTTCCGCGATGCGCCGTTGGTTGGATTGATCCCCGCTGTGACAAATGTCGCCCTCCCCCTGCGACAATTTGTCACTGTTCCTGACGTTCCAAAACACCTAATGTCCACCCTGGTACCGAATACAAAAAGAACCGGGGCAGGACCAAGTGAGAAAGCAAAAATATCTAGTCGTTATTGCATTGGCGAGTATGGGCACCACGGCTTGGGTCGAAGCCCATGATGAGTTATTACACAAGCACAAAAAAAATCCTGATATCGAAGAGGTCAAAGTCTGGGGTGACGCGCGTGATAGCGTCAATGCCGGCTATACCAATCCCACCAGCCTGCTGACCCAGGAAGATCTTGTCAGTATCAACGCCACCACCACTGAAGACCTGGTGAAATACGAACCTGGCATTGTGATCCGCAAACGCTATATCGGCGACTCCAACGGTACGCTCGGGTTGCGTGGTTCCAATATGTTTGCGACTGCGCGTTCCATGGTATTTGCCGATGGTGTGCCCCTGCATTATTTACTGCAGACTCGCTGGAGCGGCGCGCCGCGTTGGACCATGGTGAGTGCAAGCGAAATTGCACAGGTTGAAATTCTTTACGGACCCTTTTCGGCTGAGTACAGCGGTAATTCCATGGGCGGCGTGGTGCTGATTGAAACGGCTATCCCGCAAGCACGTGAAGTGCATGTGGATCTCGATTATTTTGTTCAGGATTTTAGTGCCTATGGTTTTTCTGACCAATTAAGCGGTTACAAAACCTTTGTCTCCTACGGCGATACTTTTCACAGTGATAATCTGGGCGATCTCAGTATTTATCTTTCTTACAATCACCTCGATAACGACAGCCAGCCGCAATCCTATTATTTCGATCAAGACAAAAATCACAGCGACCCTAAAATCAAACAACAATTTGCTAATCCAATTCCGGTAACCGGTACGATCAAAGATCAGGATGTATTTGGCAAAGATGCATATTATTTTGGTGATACTGGTGTTGAGCAGGCGACCACGGATAATTTCAAACTCAAGCTTGGTTACGATTTTGGTGAATGGTCCGGTTTATTGAACATCGCCTACGAAGACCGCAATACGCTGCGCGATTCGCCCAATACGTATTTAACCAATGCGCAGGGCGATGCTGTTTGGTCGGGCAATGTCACAGAAAATAATTTATGGCTGAGTGTACCTGCATCGCGTTTGGGCGCGAGCGAACTAGATCGCCGCAGCTTATCGACTGGTTTGCGTATTAAAGTTGATCTCACCGAGAGCACACATTTTGAAGCCAATGTTAGCGACTTCCGTATTCTGGAGGATAATTCGCGCGCATCAAGCCATTCATTACAAGATCCTTTATTTAAAGGTCGCGGGCAAACCACAAATTACGAAGACACCGGATGGCAAACACTGGACGGAAAATTGGTATTTTCTGATTTAGGTGTAAGCGGTTTGGAAATAATTACCGGCGCGCGCTATGAAGCTTATCGATTAAATCTGGATGTGTTTAATTCGGCTGACTGGACGCAAGCCGACAACGCTGGCTTTACCAGTCGCAGCGGTGGGGAGACCAATATTCGCGCGACTTTTGTGCAAATGAATTGGGATATTACCGAGCGTTGGGATCTTGCACTGGGTGGTCGCTACGAACGCTGGGAAAGTCAGGAGGGATATTTTGGTGATAGTGATATTACAACACCGGCGTTTGATATTGCTAAAGTTGCCGATAATTCCAGCAGCCAATTCTCGCCAAAATTTTCGCTTGGTTATGTGCCACTTGAAGATTGGCTGGTGCGCTACTCACTGGCACGCGCCTATCGCTTTCCAGTAATTGAAGAAATTTTTACCCAAACTCAATCCTATTCTACGGCTGTGGAAGCGCGGCCGGATTTAAAACCGGAAAATGGCTTGCATCACAACCTGATGTTGGAAAAGCAATTTGAAACGGGCTATGTGCGCGTCAATTTTTTTACTGAAACTATTCAGAATGCGATTGAATCTCAAACCGCTATTTTGCCTAGCGGTTCACCGGTTGCATCGGTAACTACTTTTTCATCGGTCGATGAAGTTGAGACCGACGGTGTGGAATTTATTGTGAATCGTTATGGCGTAGGTGTACCGGAATTGGATATCCGTTTTAACGTCGTCTACACAAAATCCATTATTGTTGATAACAGTACTGCTGAAGGCGCAAGCCCCGCCACCAGTATTGAGGGCAATGACTACCCGCGTATGCCGCGTTGGCGCAGCAACCTGATGGCCACTTATCACCTGAGTGACCGCTGGGATTTAAGTGGCAATGTGCAATATGCGGATAAGAGTTTTGGCCGTTTGGATAATACCGATACGGAAGAACAGGTAATGGGGGCGCAAGATGGTTACACCCGTATCGGCGCAAAAACCAC
>JAJQJO010000319.1 GCA_021323495.1 Cellvibrio sp.
AACCATGCCCGCCACCATCACAGCGAGCGTTTTTTTAAAAAGATTGGTTTTTTTTAATAAAGCGGATTTCATAGAATGTCCTTTTAAAACGAAGAAAAAATTACCGGATTATTTTTTAACTTGGCGTTAGAAAAATAATCCGGTTTGGATTTGTGCAGTTTCTATCACCGCAATTTATGTCACCGCAATTTATGTCATCGCAGTTTCTATCAGCGATTTTTGCCAACACTTTCGCCAACATAATTGTTATGGATGTAATTGCTATAAAACATTCCTATCCATGCTCTGATCGGGGTTACTGACAGATAGCACCACTGACAACAGGAACAATTGCCGCACCATTTGGCTTGCTGCCCTGGAAGCCAAACTCCACAGTTTGCCCCGGCTGGATATTGGCATTCCATGAAAGATTTTTGGCGTTATATGGATTGGCCCCCGTTAAGGTTGTATTCCAGGAACCAGTCACTTTGGAGCCATCGGCATACTGCCAATTTACCGACCAGCCATTGATGGTCTGCGCAGTGGTATTTTTAATTCGGATCGCTGCAGTAAAACCATTACCCCATTGGCTGTTAATGACATAACTGCAATTGCCTTGTGCTGGCACTGAAGAAGAGCTTCGCGATGAACTCGATATACTTTTCGAAATGGACGAACCACTGGAACGCGAGATTGAACTCGACGAACGGGATGAACTGGATTTGCTTGTTGATGATGAAGATTGTGGCGGAGGGCACGCGTTGGAATAAGAATGCCTTAGGGCCGTGCTCGATGTGCTGACACCGCCTTTGCCGTCCTTAACCTCCAGGCTTACGGTGTAATCGACAAAAGGCCAGAACATTGGAAAGCGTATTTCCGGCTCAGTGGAGGTATAAATCGCAGGGCCACCCACGGTCCATTTGTAAGCCAAACTATCGCCATCAGGATCAGTTGAGCGCAATGCTGACGCTTTACCATAGACTTCACCACAGCGAACAAATTCGACCGACGTATTATCAATTACCGCCGTCGGGGAATTATTTGACGCTACCGAACTGCTGCTTGATGAGCTACTTGAGCCACTTGAATTACTCGAATAAATACTGGCTTGTTTAGCCGTCGCTTTAATTCCGTTTACATCATTGAACAAGGTATTTCCCCATGCGCTCAGGGCACCCGGGTTCCAATCAATAACCACATCCAATGCGGAATTTTTATTTCCACTCCAACTCCAGCCAAAATATCCAGCACCATACTGCTCTGCATACTGCATTACCGATTCAGCAGGTAAACGTGGTGCATTTAACGGTAACGGACCTTTAAAATGAGGATGGTAATAAGGAACGGGACCAAAGCCACCGATAACGAGCGGCGCACCTATCTCACTAAAACTGGCAATATACTCACGAACCTGTTCGGGATTCACGTACTGATCAAACATTTCAACCGAATAAATAACATTCTGGTACAAGGAGGATTGTAAATTTTGTGCAGCAAGGGTGTGCATTGCTTTATTAGTATCTTGTCCCCAGTTGCTGCCATCTACCATTACCAGAAAATAAGGATATGCATGTCTGATTTCACTTATTGCATACTGCATCCGGTCTATGTAACCCTCGAAACCAAAAATGGGAGCCAATGGTTGGTTGCTTATGCCGAGCACAATATGCCCCTGTGCACCGTTCAGCACATCGCGAATATCGTAATAGCCCCAGTACTGAGCGACCACATCAGGACCCAACCCGCCTTCGACCTCAAAATACCCAGCGGCATCGTTGGCTTCCAATACGCAAACCAGTTTATTGTCTTTACAAGCTTTAACAATTTCGCGTAGTTCATTAGCGACTGGCCGGGGAAAAGGAACATCTCCTGATGATTTGATTGGAAATTCAATTTGTGCGGAATTTGCGCCCAGTGCAGCAATATCCCTAAGCGCCTGCACGGTTTTTTCCGGCGCGAGTGAGTGATCAATCGTCACTCCGCGAAATATAAATGGATTGCCATTAGGGTCCAGCAACTTCCCGTCCTCCACAGTCCATACCGGAAATGGAAGTGGTGACAATGCGAATGCAGACGCTGAAAAAATAGCGGTCGCAAGAGCAGTGGTTGAAAGAATCGCGATAGAAGTGGCTAATGATTTTTTTATTAGTGAAACTTTTTCAGGGGGACATTCTTTCATAGCATTTCCTTTTGAAGAACAGCAGATAATTGGTTGGGCCTGTTATTTTTAAAAGGTCACGCATCAACGGCCCAGCTGTTATCAGGTAAAGACAAATAACAGGGCGCAATGATCGAGACCCGACTCTCTCACCGTTAAATAAAAATTGATGTTTAAACAGAACGTCTGAATATTATTGTCAGGACAGAAATTGTAGCCACTTTATATTGGCAATTTATTATGGGCGAGACACAGCTTGCATTGATAAGAACGAAGACGCAATCGATTTGGAATTTATTCAAGCGGCAGAATTGCGAAGTAGCCTGCAATTTCTGCCGGTTGTAGCGAGGAATTTTTGCCTATGGAAAAAGGGTTTTACGTTATTTTTGCTTTGGCATTGATTTTAACATTTCTGCCAGGCTTGCCCCGACTAGCGCTGCCCCACCCTGCGCCCATCCACCATCAACCGGAATGACCGCACCGGTAATATAACTGGCAAAATCCGAGGCTAAAAACAAGCAAGCGTTGGCAATATCATCCGTTGAACCCATGCGTTGCAATGGTACTGATCTGGTAACTGCCGCGCGAATCGCTTCGTTAGGTGCGAGGCGTTTCATCCCTTCGGTATTATCAATCGGGCCGGGAATAATTGAATTGATGCGCACGCCTTCTGCGCCCCACTCCAGACACAGGGTGCGCGTAATCATATCTACACCCGCTTTGGCCGCGCACACATGGCTTTGCCCAGCCATTGGGATTTCCGCTTGCGGTGCCGAAATATTAATAATGGCCGCGCCGGGTTTTTGCAGATAAGGATAAACCGCCTGCATCACATGGAAAGTACCGAGCAAATCAATTTCAATAACCGAGCGGAAACCATTGGCAGACATACCCGTGGCCAGTGCTGGAAAATTACCCGCCGCGCCGGAGACAACTACATCCAGGTTCCCCCAGGCCGCTGCAATCTCCGCAATTCCGTTTTTGATCGCCTCGGCTTCGCGCACATCGGCGGCAAAACCGCGCGCGTCGGCAGCACCACAATTTTTTAGCGATTGAATAGTATCGTCTACTTTTTCCTGTGCGCGGCTCACCACCGCAACGCGTGCGCCGGCGCTGGCGAAGGTTTCTGCAATACCGCGATTGATACCGCTGGTGCCGCCCACAACAAGCACATTTTTGTTGTTAAAGTTAAACGTAAAACCAGATGAAAGGGCCATGATTATTTCCAGGGATAATTCGGGCTGATGGTGGTTGGCGGGTTTCGTTGCACCCGCCCGACAAGACATTTTTATACAGCAATGATTAAAAACGTGAAAAATCAGGCGCGCGTTTTTCAAAAAAAGCGGTGACCGATTCTTTGCACTCCTCTGATGCCAAACCTGCCGCAAAACCGGCGTACTCGGTGCTTAGGGACGAGTCCACGGCAACATTGGTTGCTGCGCGCAATAGTGCTTTGGTGCGACGCACGGCACCTGGTGGTTGTTGCGCAAGCCGCGCAATTTTTGCGCGGGCAAACTCTGTCAATTCATCCCAGGGAAGTGCTTTGGTCACTAACCCAAGTGCCGCCGCTTCTGCCCCGGAAAATGGTTCGCCCAACAAAAATAACTCCGCTGCTTTTTGTTGGCCGACCAACCGCGGCACTAAATAACTGCTGGCATATTCCGGGCACAAGCCCAGGTTCACAAACGGCAACTGCATACGCGCATCATCAGCGGCGTATACCAGATCGCAATGTAACAACATAGTGGTGCCTATGCCTATTGCATGGCCGCGCACTACCGCCACTACCGGTTTACTACAATGGCGCAAGGCCTCCATAAAGCGCACTACCGGGTGGTTGTCGTGAATTTCCGGTTCGTTCATAAAATCCAGCAGATCATTGCCACTGGTAAAAAATTCATCGGTACCGGTCAGGACCAGCACCCGCACCTCGGGATCAGCATCGGCGCTTTTAATCAACTCCGCCAGGGCGCCATACATCGCAAGCGTCAGGGCATTTTTGCGCTCGGGGCGATTAAAGCTCAGGGTGAGTATGCGGTTATCTAGCCGGGCGAGAATCTGGGGTATGGAGCTGGCTATCATTATCGGTTCCTTTCGGCAAAGGGTTGGATTGGGCGCGGGGTTGGACCAACGGGCCGTATGAGTATAGCCAAACTCATTTCACCTGCATCGATTGCCGCTCGCCCCGAGCCTATAAAAGATGGCATCACCCACCCACGGAAGGTACAATTCGCCTCCTTCCGTATTTAGCTGCAGCGACCGAATTTACCCTATGAATATCCGCGAATTACTGAACCAAAAAGTCCTCCACGCCATGGCCGCCGTAGGTGTACCTGCCGACTTGCCCGCCCTGATTGCCCCCGGTAAAAAGGCCGGTTTTGGCGATTACCAGGCCAACTGTGCTATGGGTGCGGCCAAAGCCATGGGCACCAATCCGCGCGACCTCGCCGCTAAAATCGTCGCTGCGCTAGAGCTGGATGGCATTGCCGAGAAAGTAGAAATTGCCGGCCCCGGT
>JAJQJO010000320.1 GCA_021323495.1 Cellvibrio sp.
AAGTAGCGATGGTTTTTACATCGCCGAACAGGATTTGTTACTGCGCGGCCCCGGGGAAGTCCTCGGAACCCGCCAAACCGGTGCGATGCTGTTCAAGATCGCCGATCTACAACGCGATAGCCATTTATTACCGGCTGTTAAAGACGCCGCGCTCATGCTGATCAGCGATTATCCAGAGCTTTGTGGTCAATTGGTGCTGCGCTGGTTGGGGGAAAACCAGCGTTATTTGCAGGTGTGATATCGTTTTAGAAGATTTCTCTCCCTGCGGATGAGAACTGATCGATTTTTTTAGCAGAGTTTTTCATCTTGCCTTGGATTGCGCCGCGCAACCACAAATTTGAACTATGCTTGGATAGATCCCGTGCAGGGGTTTCCAAGGCTTTACTATTTATTCTGATTGACTATATGAGATTTGACTTTACTGCATTAAACTCATCTAAGTAGAAGCCCACCGGAGTTATATAAACCAATGCATATCAACCATTTGGAACTATTACGAGGAGTAGGCCGTGTCAGTCCCTACCAGTGTTCAATCATTGCTCAACAAGCAAAATGTGCATTATCAGGTGTCTGAGGTGCCAGTGACTGAGAATGAACGAGCGCTTTGGCATGACCAACATTTACGTACGATGAGCGCAGCCAAATCGGTAATCTTGCAGGATGGTAAGGGACGTGTGCAGGTTATCTACGCAGCCGACCGTTTACTGGATCTCAAAGCGGTCAACCGTCAGTTGGGGCGTGAACTCCACGCTGCCAAACCGGAAGATATCCATAAGTTTTGCGTATCCCATAATTTGCAATCCATTCCCGCATTGCCCAAGTTGGCAGGTTTGCTGACATTGATTGACCGCAATCTGGTTGAGCGCAGTGAGTTACTGGCTGACTCGGGCGACGAAAAACAATTGCTGCGTTTCAGTCGCGAAGAATTTCAGCAAATGATGGATGACGCCACTATTTGCGATATAGCCGTGCCGCTTGAACCGCTTGAGGTGGATAACACCAGTACCAGTGATACCGACCAAATCCTCGGCGCAGTGCGCAATTTTACCCAACTGCGTGTTAAACAGCGGTTGGAAGAAACTCTTGAATTGCCGCCTTTGTCCGACACGGCTCAGCGGATCATCAAGCTGCGTGTTAATCCGAATGCCGACATCAGCGACCTGGCGCAAATAGTCGAGACTGACCCAAGTCTGGCGGCGCAAGTGGTGAGCTGGGCGGCGTCACCCTATTATTCAGCACCAGGCAAAATCAAATCCATTCACGACGCCATAGTGCGGGTGCTGGGTTTTGATATGGTGCTCAACCTTGCCTTGGGTTTGTCGCTTGGCAAAGCTATCACGATACCCAAAGAAGGCCCTCATGGTTCACTGCCTTATTGGCAACAAGCGGTTTATATGGCGGCGACGATTGAAGGCTTGGTAACCGCTATTCCGCGCGATCATCGCCCCAGTTTTGGTATGGCCTACCTGTGTGGCTTGCTACATAACTTCGGTTATTTAATTATGGCGGAGGTGTTTCCTCCTTTTTTCCACAGCTATTGTGAGTTGGCAGATACTAACCCCCACGTGGATCACCAAGCCGTTGAGCGGCATCTGCTGGGGGTGACACGTGAGCAATTGGGAGCCGCACTTATGTCGCTTTGGTCAATGCCGGAAGAAGTAGTGATTGGCCTGCGCCATCAGAATAATCCGCATTATCAGGGTGAGTACGCGGTTTACGCCAAATTGATTTTTGTCGCCCAGCGCCTGCTGCAGCAGCACAATATTGGCCGTGGCCCGAAAATGGCAATTCCACCGCAGGTATTCGAAGATTTGCACCTGGATCCGGAAAAAGCCTATACCACAGTGGCAAATATCATTGAGTCAAGCGAGGATCTCAAACATATCGCCTATGAACTTGCGCCCCGTTGATAAATGCCGGTTTCCATCCAAAACCCCTTTTCAAAGGGGTTTTTTGTTTATGGCCTAACGATTGTCGGGCCGTATGCTGCTAACTATTCTTATTAGACCGAGTGAGTAATATTTATGACTGCCAGTTTTCCCGCCGCCGAGGCGGCCGCGATTTTAGTTGCACGCCGTGTTAGCGGCAGCCAAGCCGAGCGTTTACCTGAACATTGCCGTCCTCACACATTGGAACAAGCATTGGCGATACAAGCGGCGGTTACCGATCAATGGTGCGAACAAATGGAAGACAATATTGGTGGCTGGAAATGCTTGTTGCCCCCGCAAGACACACTGGTCGTCGGCCCCATTTACACCCGCACTATCGATTCAGTCCCACCTGTCAGCCTCTGGCCGAAAACCACTCCTTTAGGTGACCTCGCCCGCATCGAGCCCGAATTGGCCTTTTTCTTTGGTAAAGATTTACCGGCGCGTGCGGAGCCCTACACTCCCGCCGAGGTGGACACAGCTATTGTCCGTACCCATATGGCATTGGAGCTGATCAATAGCCGTTACGCTGATCCGGCGAGCTGCGAGTTTCCCGAAATACTCGCTGATGGCCTGGTGAACCAGGGCTTGTTTATCGGCCCGGAGGTAGATGCGGACAGTGCGCGTGCCGCAAGTAGCTTTACCATCAACCTGTACTGTGCGAATGGTGAGATGATCGAGCGTCAGGGGCAACACCCCGATATTCATCCGCGTGCGCCACTATATTGGTTGGTTGAATTCCTGCGCAGCCGCGGCGAGGGAATAGTTGCTGGCCAGGCAGTGATTACCGGTTCCTTTGCCGGGGTTATTGAAGTGCCGCTCAATACAAATATTCGCATCGACTATGCGGGATTGGGTAGCATGGAAGTAAGTTTCAATGCCAGACAGACTATTTAAGGAGTAGTAATCAATGAGCCAAGATGAGTCGACAACCCCCTTTTTTTCTTGTGAGATTCCGGTGCGTTGGGGTGATATGGACGCCTATGGTCATGTCAACAACACCCTCTATTTTCGCTATTTTGAAGAGGCGCGCTTTATGTGGATGTTGGAAAAGGGCGTCCCGCTCAAAAGCGATACACATCCAGTAGTTGTTACCATTGGCTGTACCTTTCTGCGCCCGATTTTCCATCCGGAAACCTTGCGTATTGATGTTTATTTAAGTGAACAGGGACGTTCCAGCTTCATGGTCACGTATAAGCTGTACACCTTGAGTCAACCGGATACGCCAGCTGCCGAGGGTTATTCCAAAGTGGTTTGGGTTAGCAGCATCGATGGCAAGTCGGTGCCGCTGCCGGATGCAGTACGCACCTGGTTTGGCTGATTGATGCCGCTCTGGCTGGTCAGGCGCTCCGTGCGAGTTGTAATTCCTGCCAGTGTATTATGTCGCTGTAGTGCAGCAAGCGCATTGTTCCCTGATGATCTTCCACCAGAGCTGTGCAATTCTCAATCCAATCCCCGCAGTTGGCGTAGCGTAACTCCTTCTCCTGGCGCAGTGCCGGAAAATGGATATGACCGCACACTACGCCGTCATAGCCGCGTCGTTTTGCTTCTGCTAAAGCTTCTTTTTCGTAGGTTGCAATTGCTGCCTTGGCACCTTTGATATTGCTTTTGATCAGTCCGGCAAGGGAAAAATAAGGGCGCCCTATCAATTTGCGCGCCCGGTCAGACCACCGGTTGATAAACAGTAACAGTTCATAGCCATGATCACCAATGAGCCGCTTTAACCAACTATGGTTAATATAAACATCCATGGCATCGCCATGCATTATGAGTAGACGTTTACCATCGGCCGTCAAGTATTCATGTTCCCGGGCAATTTCGATCGGGCCAAATAACTGGCCACTGAAGTGGCGGATGGGATCATCATGGTTGCCCGGAACATAGATGACGCGCACGCCTTTGGCCGCGAGCTCATAGAATTTCAGCATCACCTGATAATGTTTCCGGGGCCAGCAGAAGCGCCGCTTGAGCGACCAAAGGTCAACGATATCGCCGACCAGGTAAAGGGTGTCGCAGTGGAGCTGGCTAAGGAAATCGAGCAGGTAATCCGCTTTGCAATCGCGGCAACCGAGGTGGATGTCAGAGATCCACACAGTTCGTGCATTAATCAGGAAGCTGGCGGATTTCGGATTATCGAGATGGTCGCTGACAGCAGCAACAGATGGGGACACAGGGATGGCGTGGGCGAAGGACGTCATAGTGCATTTCCGTAACTGTTTCACCCTATCCTGAGGTCAACGTATGACGAAAACGCAACATTTTGATGAATATTGAATGACAGTTAACTAGCTTTGGGTACCGCGAAAGAAATACTGCTTTGGTCGTGGACTAGCCATTCCAACACTGCTTGGCGGCTTTCCAACATCTCCCTGTAAGTTTGTAACACTACCGGGTTAGGATTGGATTGCTGTTGCAAATGCTCGATCCGCGCAAGCAAAAAGCTTATGTCATTTTGTACTTTTTCAGCAACTTCTGTGCTGTTAAAAGCTTCGTTACCAATATTTAAAATAGTCATTTGAGGCATTGTCCTTGCTGATTTTGCCGCCAACCTTTGCGCCAGTGCCGAGGTGGGATGTTGGCCAGTATCCATGAAATCCAAATGTGATAATAGTCGCATTTCTCGCTAAAGTTTGTGCGATTTGGCTTACAAAACAACGGTCAGATGCAATCAAACAACGGCATCGGCGGCTAGCCGCAGCAGGGATAATGAGCAGTGCGGTAATCAGTAGCACGCCGACAACCTTCATTGCAATCGCAATTACCAACGCCATCAACAGCATGAGCGATGTTCGTACCCGGGTGACAGCTACCCCTTCTACCTGCGCCAATTCTTCATGCACGGTAATCGCTAGCAATGGGCGCCAGAGCCAGATCAAGGCGGCGATCACTGCGAGCGAAATAACCCAGATGCTAATGACGTCGGTTTTATTGACCGAAAGGATGTCGCCGAACAGATAAGCCATGAGATCGATACGATTTTCGCTAAACACGCTAACGCAAATTAGCCCGAGTGCGAGCGTCGAGTGGGACAAAATTCCCAGCAGCGTGTCGGTCGCAAGGAAGCGGTTATGTTGCAAAGCTACTAAAATCAACGCTAGTAGTAGACAACCCAAGGCAATGGCGAGGTTAAGGTTAATATCCAGCAATAACCCAAAAGTGACGCCTAATAAAGCGGAGTGAGCGAGGGTATCGCCAAAATAAGCCATGCGGCGCCAAACTGCGAAAGCGCCAAGAGGGCCAGCCACCAGTGCCACGGCAATACCGGCGAGCAAGGCGAGAAATAAAAAATCAGGCATGGTGGTCGTGTCCGCATGAACTATCGTGGCGATGAATGTGGCTGCCGGGTTTGGTATTGATGACATTGCCGTGGGTATCGTGCTGATGGTCGTGGTGGTGGGTATAAATCGCAACCTGTGGTGGATTGGCAACGCCAGCCATTTCGCCAAATAGTGCTAGGTAGGCCGGATCGGAGGTAACCTGCTCCGGGTGGCCTTCGCAGCAGACGTGTTGATTTAGACAAATGACAGTGTCGGTATTTGCCATCACTAAATGCAGGTCGTGTGATACCAGCAATACTCCGCATTGGCGACGGTTGCGGATCTCATTAATCAATGCGTAGAGCGCCGATTGGCCGGTCACGTCTACACCTTGGACAGGTTCGTCCAGCACCAGGAGTTGTGGGTCGCGGAGCAGCGCGCGCGCTAACAGCACTCGTTGGGTTTCGCCGCCAGAGAGAGATTGCATGGGCATACTGGATAATTTGTCGATGCCAGTTAAGCTCAATATTTCATTCAAATCCGTGCGCGCTTTGCCGCCTAGCGCAAGAAAGCGTGCGACTGTCAGTGGCAAACTGGCGTCAATATGAAGCTTTTGCGGCATGTAGCCGATGCGTAAATCCCGCGCTTTTTTGATTTCACCTTCATCTGTCTTGATCAACCCAAGCACTGCACGCACCAGGGTGGTTTTGCCTGCACCATTAGGGCCAATCAGGGTGACTATTTTGCCCGCTTGCAGGGTTAAATCAGCGCGCTGCAAAATCTGCCGACCATTTCGGGTTACGCCAAGCCCCCGCGCTTTGATCAAAAACTCGCTCATATCGAGGTGCTCACCGCAGGGTCGCTGGCGCAATTAGCGCAGAGGCCAGAAACTTCCAGCGACTGCTTTTCCACGCGGAACCCAGCCTCCTGTGCCACACCAATAATTTTTTGGCTGAGCTCTGGTTGGTCGAGTTCTATGGCAATTCCACAGGCGTGACAGATCAAAAAATGGCTTTGGTGTTTAATGTTGGGTGAGGGGCAGCCGATAAAGGCATTGAGCAGGTTTATACGGTGGATCAATCCCTGTTCAAGTAGGAAATCCAGAGCACGGTATACAGTCGGTGGCGCCACCCGGCGGGTATTCGCCCTGGCCAGCATCTCCATTAATGTATAAGCGCCAAGAGGTTTGTGGTTTTGCCAGATCAACTCCAACACTTGGAGCCGCAAATCGGTCAATCGCACACCGCGCCCCAAACAGAGCTGACGGGCAGCTTCCAGTGCATCGCTAATGCAATGATTATGGTCGTGGTGGCTACAAGCGATAGGGGCGTATTCCATAACAATACTCAGGTTAATTAGTGCCCGCATCGGGCAGGTTGATGGCGATCTAAATGTTGGCCTATGTTACTCTATAACCTTTCGTATAACATGGTTTTCACAGGGTCCTTAAAGTTATGAGGCGAGTTTTCCGGAACAGTGTGGCGTTGGTGAGCTTGGCCTTGATGTTGGCTATGCCAGCGCACGCGAAATTGCAAATACTGGCGAGTATCAAACCGCTTGCGCTCATTGCGCAGGAAGTGGCAGGCGATCAGGCTGAGGTCACCACTCTATTGCCGATTACTGCGTCTCCCCATGATTACCCACTGAAGATGTCCGATCACAAGCGCCTGCGTGCGGCTGATATGGTGCTTTGGATAGGGCCGGAATTAGAAAGTTTCCTTGCTCGCCCGTTGGCTAATCTGCCGACAGACAAGTTGGTTACCGGTTATCGATTGGCTGGTTTGCATTGGCCTGAAATGATGGTGGACGGCCATCATCATGGCAGCCATACCCATGCTGGCAAAGATCCGCATCTATGGCTTGATCCCCGCAACGCGGTTGTGATTGCGGAAGCCATTGCGGAACGGTTGGCGCAGTTGCAACCAGCATCAGCGATGCAGTTTCGCGCGAATGTCCAACGTTTTAGCACGGCAGCAGCACTACTGGATGGACAGCTGGCACGGCAATTAGAATCGGTGAAAGAGGTTGGATTTGCGGTTTATCATGAAGGTTACGGGCACTTCGTAGGACGTTATGGCCTGCACCAAATCGCCTATGTAACTTACGCTCCGGAGCGCCGTCCGGGGGCAAAGCATTTGCGAGAGCTGCGTAATCTATTAGCGTCAGAGGGAGAATGTTTATTTATGGAGCCTTATTATAAGGCGCAGGGTATGGAAGAAATGGCAGAGTCCCTTCAATTGCGTATCGGTTTTCTGGATCCCATAGGTGACCAACAGATATCTACCTACCAGCAATTATTGCAACAGCTAGGCGACAGTTTTTTAACTTGCCTTGCGGACAGGAGTGTTCACTGAGGCATAGAAAGGCCTGCGCATGCTTACATTGCGTGCCTCAAGCATATCTAATTGGTGTTTATTTAGCTCCATTAC
>JAJQJO010000023.1 GCA_021323495.1 Cellvibrio sp.
CAGTGCAGAAAAACACTGGATGCTGACCAGTTGGTCAAGCTTTGCTTGTTTCAGCTGCTTTTGCACCGCAAACAGACTGTTATTGGCTTGCATGCGACTAAGTTTATCGGCCTTGGTGAGCAAAATATGAATCGGCATATTGCCTTTGATTGCCCAGTTGAGCATGGTGGTATCGAATTCTTGCAATGGATGACGGATATCCATTAATAGTATCAACCCTTGCAGGCATTGGCGTTTTTGCAAGTATTCCGACAGATCACGTTGCCATTTTTCTTTTTGGTCGCGCGACACCTTGGCATAACCATAACCCGGCAAGTCGACTAAGCGTTGGTTATCACTCAGGTTAAAAAAATTGATTAATTGGGTGCGGCCAGGAGTTTTGCTGGTGCGCGCCAGTTTTTGGTTGGTCAAAGCATTGATAGCGCTGGATTTGCCCGCGTTGGAGCGGCCTGCAAAGGCGACTTCATAGCCGGTTTCCGGCGGGCATTCACGGATGCTGGGGGCGCTCTTGGTAAAGTAAGCCTTGGTAAAAACGATTTCGGTCAAGATAATAACCCTTCAAAATAGTGTGTTATTAGCGCGTTGGTAATATAATGCCGCCGCTTTTACCGGCCGCCGTGCGCGCCAAAAAGCGGGATTACTGCGGAATAGGGGTGGGATTGTAGCTTGTTGACCCGTCATTAAGCGAACCCAAGGCTAATTCTTGCTTAAACTCGTTAACAAGATGCACGCATAACAAGCAGATTCATCGATCAAATCGGATTAGCCAATGAAACATATCGTAAGAAATGCACTTTTATCGCTGGGTTTGGTAGCTATCGCACAAGGCGCTATGGCTGCGGGAGATGCAGCGGCAGGTGCAACCAAAGCCGCTGTGTGTGGCGCTTGCCACGGCGCCGATGGCAATAGCCTCCTGGGTACCTTTCCTAAATTGGCTGGTTTGGGTGAGCGTTATCTACTGAAGCAGATGACTGATATCCAGGCGTGGGATCTTGAGAAAGATGTGGCAAAAAAAGCGGTCACAGGCCGTGAGGTCCCTGAAATGACGGGGCAGCTTGTCAATTTGAGCAAGCAGGATCTAGCCGATATAGCCGCGCATTTCGCTAGCCAGACTACGCAATTGTCAGGCTCAAAGAAAATCGAAGTACAAGTGAATTCGGGAATCAAGGTTGATGGTTTGGAATTGGGTGAGCGCATTTATCGTGCGGGCAACCCGACATCTGGTGTGCCTGCCTGCACTGGCTGCCACGCACCCGACGGCAAAGGTAATATTCCCGCTGGCTTCCCACGGTTAAGTGGCCAGCATCCCGAATATGTGGAAAAACAATTGCGCGCTTTCCGTGCAGGTGACCGTACTAACGACGGTGATCAGATGATCATGCGTTCAGTGACGGACAAGTTGAGCGATGCCGAGATTGTTGCTCTGGCGAACTACATTGCCGGATTGAATTAATCAGCGACCTTGTTGTTTGCTTGATGAAGATAAAAAAAGGCGACTCTGGTCGCCTTTTTCGTATCTTTACTTTACAGATTTCGCGGCGCGCTGGAGAATCCGGCCCCAGATTGGGAACTTGGATGACATTTATAGGACTAATCCGCAGATATCCCACAGATTTTCATATACACACACAACATCTATTCACAATAAAAGTACTGAGGAGTGATTTATGCGTATTTTGGTAGCCCTGTTGGGTCTGGTTTTCTCCCTGAGCGCCTGTGCCCAGGAAGCGTCGAGCGAGTATCTGGAAGGCAAGGAATATGTATTGTTGGAACAACCGGTGCGCACCGCTGACCCAAGCAAAATTGAGGTAGCTGAAGTGTTTGCCTATTCCTGCCCGCACTGCTTTGATTTTGAGCCGATGTTGCAAGCCTGGGAAAAAAAGCAGTCTAAAGACGTTTACCTTTCACAAACCCACGCTATGTGGAATCCCCAAATGGAACCATTGGTACGCGGTTACTACACCTCCATCGCGTTGAAAGTGAAAGAGAAGACCCATATGGATATATTCAAGGCTATGCATTTGGAGCACAAGCAAATCATTACCCCGGAACAATGGGCGGACTTTTTTGCTGGTTATGGTGTTGATAAAGCCAAAGCCTTGAGCACCTTTAATTCTTTTGGTGTTACTAGCCAGATCAAACAAGCTGAGGCTCGTGCCCGGAGCTACAAAGTAACCAGTACCCCCGAAATGGTGGTGGATGGTAAATACCGTATCAGCTCCCGTTTGGCGGGTGGCCATGCAGAAATGTTAAAAGTGGTGGATTTCCTGGTCGCCAAAGTTCGAACTGAGCGTGGAGTCACGGCGCCCGCACAATAACCGGATTTGATCGAAAGACCCGCACTGGGCCAACCAGTGCGGGTCTTTTTTTTGCGCCAGAAAAAGGGTGAATCTGCGCTGGCTGACTATACTCAGCAGAACGCTTATCCCTAGCCCTAGATCTGCAGGTTCCAATCTTGTTATGACAGTTAATTCCGGTGACGCCAATAACTGGCGTGAGAAATACCTTAATGCTCTGGATGAGCAAGAGCAGCTAGAAAAGAAGTTTGCCAACCAGCTGGAATTATTGCGCAGTGCCCTGGTAAGGGTTAGTGTCGCCGCTGATGGACAGGATGAAGTTTTGGACCAGATTATGGCCAAACTACGTGAAAAATTACGTGGCGATATGAATCAGGCAGAGGTCAACAGCTTGCTGGCGCAACTGGAAAACGCTGCTTTGGCATTTGAGCAGCAGCGTGAACAGGGCGCACAGGACATACATCACGCGCTGGTGGATGTCGCCGCGCCCCTGCAAAATTTCGGTTTATCGCGGGGAGTAAAAAAAGAACTCAAGAATTACCTGACGCAACTGCCGCAGCGCAGCAAAAAAGCGCATCTATACCCGGCGCTCTTGCAACAATTGGCCAGCATCCAGCAACAAGCATTACGTGAAATAGTACAACCCAAAAGCGGCTTGTTCGATAAAATTCTGGGCGGTAAAACCCCTGCTAAAACAGATGCGCTGACCAATGTGGGCGATGGCCACTTGATCGCTGATCTGCCGCCAATAAGTGATCTGAAACCTGAACTGGTGACATCAACTAACGTTCACCTGGCTGTGGATAAGAATTACCTGAATGCTGAATATTCAACGCAAATTATTCGCGTGCTCAACCAGTTTTTTACCAGTCTTGAAAATGAAAGCGGCATCAGGACCAAAGTGGAGGCAATGCGTCGCAAGCTTGAACAGGGTGTCAGTGCAGACACATTAATCCCGCTGCTCGACAGTGTGCGCGATTTGGTAATGGAAGCCTACCTCGCCGCCAACCAGGCATTTGCGACTTATTTAAAAAATGTAAATCAGGAGCTGGCGGAGATTTATGTGTTGCTCGGCGGTGCGGTAAAAAATACCCGGGATGAACGCGCTGCCTCGCGCAAATTGCAAGCCGAGGTGATGCGTGAGATGAGCGACCTCGAGTCTACTGCTGCCAGCGCTACCGATATCAATCAGCTGAAAGACACAGTCAAATCCCAATTGGGCAATATCCGTCAAGTTATCGATCACTACCAACAAACTGATCACGCCCAGCAATTTTTAGCAGAGCAATTACAAACCCTGGGCGCTAAAATAAAAACCATGGAAGTGGAAGCGGAAAAAAATCGCACTAATCTGGAGAAGCACCGCCAAAAAGCGTTACTTGATCCGCTCACCGAATTACCCAATCGTGAAGCTTACAATGAGCGCGCCAGTGCTGAAGTCCAACGTTGGCATCGCTATGGTCGTCCGCTGACGATTGCGATCTTTGATATTGACCATTTTAAAAATATTAATGATACCTACGGCCACCAGGCGGGCGACAGGGTGATTAAAGTAATTGGGCGCTCCATTGCCAAACGTTTGCGCGAAGTAGATTTTTTTTGCCGCTATGGCGGAGAAGAATTTGTGACGCTGATGCCGGAAACCGACAGCCAAACCGCTTTGGCGGTACTGGAAAAAGTGCGCGATGCAATTGCTAACGCAGCCTTTAATTACAAAGACCAACCTATGTCGATCACTTTATCGGTAGGCCTGACGGAATTTAAAACTAACGATAGTTTGGAGATTGCTTTTGAGCGCGCTGACCAAGCGCTTTATATAGCTAAATCCAACGGCCGCAATCGCTGTCATTTAACCTAGCGGAATTAAATAATGAGTTTCAAAAAAAGCGAGCTTAAAAATTCCGGCAGGGAAAGTCTATTTTTAGTTGCGCTCCTGTTTATTTCACTACCCTGCCTATCAGCGCAACTGCAACTGACAATTATTGATGACAAAGGGCAACCACTAAAAGATGCGGTGGCAGCGCTGGTGCCAGTGCAAAAGACCGATTACACCGGCGTTCCGACAGCGCTGATAGATCAACGCCAAAATATGTTTGTACCCGGTGTCCTGGCAATTCGTGTCAATACCCAAGTCAAGTTTCCCAATAGTGATGATGTGCGCCATCACGTCTATTCATTTTCTCCCGCCAAAAGATTCGAACTGCGGTTATATCACGGTATGACTGCCGAGCCCGTGTTGTTTGATAAACCGGGCACTGTAGTGTTGGGGTGTAATATCCATGACTCCATGGTGGCTTATATTTATGTCCTGGAGACAGAATTTTTTTCTATTACCGACGATCAAGGCCAGCTACATCTCGAAGTGCCAGCAGGAAAATATCAACTACAACTTCATCATCCGCAAATGAGCGGCGAGTATCCAGAATCGGCCATCACCCTCGATAAAGCCCAGGTAGTGAACCGTACAGTCACAATCGATAATTTATCTGCGATGAAAACAACGGAACCGGTAGACGAATTTTCCAATTTATTTTAGACGGGTTAACGCATGCCAAGATTCAGCTACCTGCTTAAATTGCTCGCTATTTTAATTGGGCTGGTCGTTATTCTGGAAACTATCTCCTATCTGGCGACACGTCTGGTGATCAATCAAGCAGTTACCCAGAATGCACGCGCAGAACTTTTGGCCGGTGGCGAATTATTTACCCGCATCATGCAAAAAAATGTTGAGCAACTCGCGCTCTCGGTAAAAGTATTGACTGAGGATTTTGGTTTTAAAGATGCCGTTGCCACGAATGATGAAAAAACCATTGCTTCCGCGTTGATCAATCACTCTGCTCGAGTAAAAGCGGATATAGGTGTACTAATTACCAGCGATGGAAAGCTTATTGCCAGCGACCAGGCATTTGGCCGGAAAATTCGCGATGAATTCACCAGTCTCAAAACGCAGGCGCAAACACGGGGGCAAGCTTACGACATTATTTTGATTGATAGTCGCGCCTATCAATTTGTAATGTTTACGGTAAAAGCCCCGGTAGTAATAGGCTTGGCAGGTATGGGCTTTGAAATTAAAAAAGATTTCAGTACAGACTTGCAACGGCTCACGGGGCTGGAGGTTTCCTTCGTAAGCCACGATGGCAACCAGTTTCATTTTTTGAGTGGCACCCAGGATGATCCGCTGGCCAAAACATTAATTGAACAGCTGGCGCTTGAAAAGAAACAAGGCGAGGTATTTGTTTACGATGACCTGATTTCTCTGGCAGTGCCTGCCGCACAGCAAAACAATCATCTGTTAGCTGTGTTGCAGGTGCCGTTAAGTGAAGTCCTTGCTCCTTTCTCGCGCTTGAATGTACAGCTTTTTATGCTCGCATTGGTATTTGCGGTATTAGCGGGTATTGCCGCGCTGTTTTTAGCGCGCAGTGTTACGCGTCCTGTCAGGTTGCTCGCGGATATTGCACGCAAAATCGCCGGTGGTTTTTATACCACACCTATTCTTGTCACCTCCAAAGATGAATTGGGCGATCTTGCGCGTGCGTTTATCAGCATGCAGCGCGCGATTGGTGAGCGGGAGCAACAAGTACTTTACCAATCCGAGCATGATCCGTTAACCGGGTTACCTAATCGACTACGTATTTTTCCGGAGTTGGAAAATGCTATTTCCCGCTCGCGTCCGCTAAAAGAAGTCGTTTTCCTGTTAGTGATCGATATAAAAAACTTCACCCAAATCAATGATGAACTCAGCCAGGAAATTGGTGACGCAGTATTGCGCGAAGTAGGACAAAAAATTGCGCGCATTCTGACGTATGGTGAAGTCTTGCGTTTGGGTAGCGATGAGTTCCTGGCAATTTTGATGGCGGCAGAACAGGAATCAATTGCTGAACTCGCCGAACTTATTCACGCTGCCTTTAAAGCGCCGTTACTGGTCAGTGGCTTGCAAGTGAGTGTTGAAGTCAATATTGGTTTGGCGACCTACCCAAATGATGCTGAGTCGGCCGAGTCATTGTTGCGTCGTGCTACTTTGGCTTTAAATGAGGGGCGCAGCAGTGAGCGGCGCACCTGCTGGTATCAACAAGGGTGGGATGAAAAACATTTGCGACGGTTGCATTTGTTTCGCGAGTTTGAAGTCTCGCTGGATGCTGGCCATATCAGTTTGTATTACCAACCAAAAATCAATCTGGAACGCCCGGATACTCTCGGCGCCGAGGCGCTGGTGCGCTGGCGTCATCCGGAGATGGGTTTCATCAGCCCGGATGAATTTATCAGTGTGATTGAGAGTTCGGGGCAGATTACTATTTTAACCCGCTGGGTATTAAAAACGGCTATCGTCCAGTTGCGCCAATTGCTCGATGAAAAAATAAAAATTACCTGTTCAGTGAATTTATCGGCGCTGGATTTATTGGTTGATGATTTACCTGCTTATGTCGCTGAGTTATTGCAATCCCATAAAGTGCCCGCAGAAAATTTATATCTGGAAATTACCGAAAGCGCGATTATGCGCGAGGCGGATAAATGCCTGCACAATTTACGGCGTCTGCGTGATCTGGGAGTTACTTTATCTATCGATGATTTTGGTACCGGTTATTCATCGCTATCGCAATTGAAAAAATTACCGGTATCTGAACTAAAAATTGATAAGTCATTTATCTTGAATCTGGACACCAGTGCGGATGATCAATTGATTGTGCGTTCAACTATTGATCTTGGTCACACGCTCGGTTTAAGTGTGACGGCGGAGGGCGTTGAATCAGAGGCAATTAAAGTGTTGCTCAAACAATATGGCTGCGATACCGCGCAAGGTTATTTATACAGTAAGCCGTTACCGGCAAAAGATTTTATCCAATGGGTTCACCAGTATTTAGGGGAATTGCCAGCATGACCATGACCCGAAATTTTTTGGTATTAACCATGGCCCTGGTCTGTTATGTGAGCAACGCTGCCATCTTGGATCTCAAAGACGCCGACACTATTTCACGCAGCCGTTTGTTGGCTACCGGTGGTGCCAGCACCATTGAAGGTGCAGCTGGCGGCGGCATAGTACCCATGGCCGTGCTCGCGGGTTATGGTGCGCAAGAAGAGCAAGGCGCAGCGGCATTTGGTAGCTATGTGGATACCAGTGATTACCAGTTGGAAGTGATTGGTGGCAGCTGGAGTTGGCGCAATCGTATTGAGTTGTCATTTGCGCAGCAAGAACTGACGCACGATTCGCTTACCGCCGCATTAAGTTTGCCAACCGACTCCATCAGTCAGCGCATTATTGCTGCGAAGGTGCGTGTTGCGGGCGATTTGATTTATACCGCTATGCCGCAAATCAGTATCGGTGCGCAGTATAAAAAAAACCTGGACTTTTTGGTCCCCGCTGCGGTGGGTGCACAAGCAGATTCAGGTACCGATGTGAATCTTACGGCAACTAAATTAATCCTCGGCGGATTTTTTGATCGCAATCTTCTGCTCAATACCAACCTGCGCTACACCAATGCCAACCAAACCGGATTGGTAGGATTTGGCGGGGATAAAAATGACGATAAAGAATTAATGGTAGAAGCATCGGCGGGCGTTTTGTTAAATCGCCACTGGCTAGTGGGCACCGAATATCGGCAGAAGCCGGACAATTTATCTTTTATCAAGGAAGATCATTGGCAGACCGCATTTGTCGGCTGGTTTCCCAACAAGCGTATTGCGGTAGTAGCCGCCTATGTCGATTTGGGGGGGGTAGCAACCTTTAAAGATCAAACGGGTTGGTATCTTTCGCTGCAAGGGAGTTTTTAATAATGAGTAAAAAATTCGAAAAGGTATTTATCAGCATGTTTCTATGTTTTTTTATAGCGTCCTGCACCAATCAATCCTTACAACAACAATCACTTTACGATGCGCTCGGGCAATATGAAGGCATCACAAACATTACCCATCAGCTGATATTGGTTATTGCGCAGGACGAACGGGTAAAGCACCGTTACAAAGACGCAAATATGCAACGCTTTAAAAAAGGCTTGTCGGATTATATCTGTGTTGCGGTTGCTGGCCCCTGTGAATATACCGGCGATACTATGCAAATGGTGCACGCCGGCCACAATTACACCAATACCGAATTTAACGCCATTGTGGATGATTTGATCCTGGCCATGGAGCAGCTCGGAATTCCGGTCGCTACACAAAATCGTCTGCTCGCAAAATTGGCACCCACTTACAAAGATGTGGTGTATCAGTAACACCTACGCAGTGCGTTCATCGAATTAACATTATTTAACCTATATCGACAAATTTATTATCACTTCCGCGCGCGCATAGGTTTATGCTTTTGTGCCACTTGACCATAAGTATTTTTCACTGACAGCGCACATTAATAACAATACGGCATTCCCTAATGAAAAGACATATGAAAAAACCTCTGAAGAAATCATTTTTTGCAGTGAGCGTACTCGCTGCCTCCATCGCATTTGTCCCTTTGGGTTTCGCGGACGAATTGAAACTTAACGATCGGGATTACTTTGAAATGCAGGGGCTGAACGTTACGGTGTTTAGCGATATTTATCCCGACGGCCACCAGACCGGTGTAACTGTTATTCAACACGGTAGCCGTGTGGCCGCCAATGGCGACCTGCGGCTGGAAATTTCACCGGGACAATGGTCACCCGTACCGGTGGGCGGCAAACAAACGGTAGATAAAAAAACGCAAACTATCACCCAATCACTTTCCTATCCTGACCCGGGTAAGGATAGGAAAGGTTTTAATCCGATTATTTATCCGGATTTAAAATTTACCTATGAAGTAAAAGTGACTGCGGTGGATAACAACCAATTTAAAATCCGTGTGGATTTGGAAAAGCCGCTACCAAAAGAGTGGGTAGGGAAAATCGGTTTCAACTTTGAAATTTTTCCCGGCGAATTTTTTGGCAAATCCTGGTTGCTGGATGAACAGGCCGGTATTTTCCCGCAGCAGCCTAACGGCCCTTTGGTAAATCCGCATGGTGAATTTTTAACAGCGCCATTAGCGAGCGGCAAAAAATTAATTGTGGCGCCCGATGCCGATAAACAGCGAATGACTATTGAAAGCAAAACCGGTGCGTTGGAATTGTGGGATGGCCGCGCCAACCATAATAACGGTTGGTACATAGTGCGCGGTGTTATTCCTGCCGATAAAACCACCGCTGCACTGGAATGGATTGTCACACCCCATGTGATTAAAAACTGGGTTTATGAGCCGGTGATTCAAGTATCACAACTGGGCTATGGTTCGCAGCAAGCAAAAAAAGTAGTGATCGAACAAGATAAGCGCGATACCAAAGCTTCAGAAATAAAAATATTCAAATTAAATGAGTCAGGTAAAACCCTGGTGAAAAAAGCCAAGGTTGAGCCTTGGGGAAATTTTCTGCGCTATCAATATATGACCTACGATTTTTCCGGTATTACCGAACCGGGTATGTATCAAATCAGCTACCGCAATAAAATCTCGCATGCGTTTAAAATTGGCGACGATGTGTTATCGCGCCATGCATGGCAACCAACGCTTGAATATTTTTTGCCGGTGCAAATGTGCCATATGCGCGTGAATGAAAAATATCGCGTCTGGCATGGCTTGGATCATCAGGATGACGCACTAATGATGCCGCTAAATTTTAATCATATCGACGGCTATATTTCTGATGGCACCACCCGCACCACATTTAAACCGGGTGAGCGTGTGCCGGGATTAGATGCCGGTGGTTGGCACGATGCGGGCGATTACGACCTGCGTGTCGAATCGCAAATGGGCACCATCTGGTTACTCGCCAGCATGATTGAAGAGTTTGGTTTGAATCATGATGCGACCTTAATCGACCAGCAGAAAAAACTGGTGGAGATTCATGTTGCTGATGGTAAAAACGATGCGCTGCAACAGATCGAACATGGCTTGTTGAGTGTGCTCGGTGGCTATAAATCTATGGGGCGTTTGTATCGCGGTATTATCGAACCGACGATTCGCCAATACGTGTTGCTCGGTGATGCTATGGTGCAAACCGATAATTTTCCGTATGACGCTTCGCTCAAAGACGGCGAAATAAAAAATGGCAAGTCCGGTACAGCGGATGACCGCTGGGTATTTACCGAAAATAATCCCGAGCGCGAGTTGTATGTCGCCGGTGGTTTGGCAGCCGCTGCACGCGTGTTGAAAACTTACAATCCAACCATGGCGAAAGAAGCCCTTGATGCAGCAAAAAATATATACCGGATTGCAGCACCCAATACCAAAAAGCAGGATGTGCGAATTTATGCGCTCGCTGAATTAATCCTTGCGACTAACGATGATGTTTATCGAAAAGAATTAGTGGGTTTACAAACGGAAGTGATCAATGACATCGCCGAAACCGGCTGGGCAATTGGCCGTGTTATGCCGGGTATTAAGGACGCGCAATTTACCGGTGCGATTAACAATGCAGTAGAGACTTATCAAGCCGAGGTGCGCGAGCGCGCCAAAACCGAATCACCCTATGGTGTGCCTTACAAACCCAATATTTGGGGTGCGGGTTGGAGTATTCAGGAGTTCGGTGTTAAGCAATATTTCTTCCACAAATCCTGGCCGCAATTTGCGGGTACCGAGTCCTACGTCAATGCGCTCAATTTTATTCTGGGCGTTCACCCCGGTGATAACACCCAAAGCTTTGCTTCAGGTGTCGGCGCCAATTCAGCAACTGTTGCTTATGGCGTCAATCGCGCTGACTGGTCTTATATTCCCGGTGGTGTGATCTCTGGTACTGCGTTGATCCGTCCTGATCTGCCGGAGTTAAAAATCTGGCCTTTTTTCTGGCAGCAAACCGAATATGTGTTGGGTGGCGGTGAAGCCAATTACATGTTCCTGGCATTGGCAGTGGATAAGTTGAATCATTTGAAACAGCAATAATCTTCTGCAGTTTATTTGGGTGCCAAAAAGCGCTTTTTTGTTCTTTTTGGCACCTAGTCGTCTATTCCTTAGTTGCGCTTTGCATTTCATCAGCCATATTTATTCCCGAGTCTTATCTGACAACTGTTTTTTTTTGTAAATCACTGGCTTGGTATTTTTGGTTAAATTTGTATCTATTTGAAAGGTAAAGATATTTCAGATTCTTTCAAAAATATTCAGTGTTGACAACGTTGTCCAATTGGCTTTATGTTGCCAATCGACAACGTTGTCGGTTTTTGGTTCCACAAGGTTGTTAGGGGCTTACCAACATTAAAAATAGTTAAAGGGGATAGTCATGACGAATACACTAAGAGATGCAATCCGCATGGTGAACCGCAAGGTAGTGCTATGTGGTTCAGCCGCGACATTGGCGATGCTCGCTGCCGGCGTACAAGCGCAAGATGATATTGAAGAAGTGATTGTGCAGGGCGTACGCGCCGCACAAGAGAGTGCCATTAACACCAAACGTAATGCTGCCTCGGTTGTTGACAGTATTGCCGCCGAAGATATCGGCAAACTGCCCGACGTGACTGTATCTGACTCCTTGCAACGTATTCCCGGTGTTCAGGTAGAGCGTACTGCGGGTGAAGGTGGCCCGGTACAGATCCGTGGTTTGAGCAACGTGGCGACCACTTTGAATGGTGAAAGCTTCCTGAGCGCGACTACGATTGATACCTCCAGTGCTGACTTTGGCGATTTGCCCTCACAGCTGATGGCGGGTGCGGATGTGTACAAATCCGCCCGTGCCGACCTGGCTTCACTGGGTATTGCCGGTACCATCGATCTGAAAACCCGTCGTCCGTTTGATTTGGATGCAGGTTGGACGTTTGCCGGTGGGGTAGAGCTTGACCAGGGTTCAATCAGCGAAGAAACCGACCCCATGGTCAATGGTTTGATTGGCTGGAATAATGAAACCGTTGGTTTTGTATTGAGTGCGGTGACGGCCGAGAAAAACTTGGCGACCGACTACAACGGCTACTTTGATACCTCTGAAAACGGCGGTATTGGTGCCACCAACACCAACCACTCCTGGAGCACACCCGCGCAAGACGCCGATGTGCACCACGTAATACCGCAAGGTTTTGCCGCCTTCCATAAAGAGGAAGAGCGCCAGCGCGATGGTATCAACGCCTCCTTCCAAGCTGAGTTGACCGATGGCGTAGAGCTGGTGGCGGATTACTTCTACAGTAAACAAGACCGTTTTAACCGCCGTATGGGCTTCTCCCACAACAACCGCTGGCAGACCTTTACCGATTATGCGTATGCCAATGAGCGCGGGACTAATTTTGTTGATATCTATAACAACAACATGCCTTGGACGACCGTTAACAACTTTAGCGCGCGTCCTTACCGTGTGCAGTCGTTCACTCAGGTTAACCGTAATACTGAAGAATCGGACAATGCCAGCGTAGAACTCAACTTCGATAATGGCGGCCCGCTCACCGGCCAAGTGCGGGTAACCCGCGCCGAGGCAACGGCCAGCATGCGCCATGGTTATATCGAAGGCGATATGATGAGCATCGATGGCGGCGCCTTGGTGTCTGGCCCTGGTGGCATGCTGCCAGCCTCCGATTGTGATGAGTTCGGCGCAATTCCCGGCACCCTGCGCGGTGAGGACGGTGGTTGTTTTGCGCAGTATTCTCCCGGCGGCATGACCGGCACCGATTGGCGTATTGACTATGATGCGTCCGGCGAGCATCCAGTGTTCAGCGGCTTTGACCAAATCGTTAATGGCGGCCAAGGCGCGATGAGTGTTGCTGACTACATGGGCAATATCGACTCCTATCACGTAGGTGCTATCTCCTCCGAGAACAATACCGACGACGAAGGCGAGTTGAATACCTTCAGCACCAAGTGGAACTACGCCTTTGACGATCAACCCTTCTTCAAAAGTGTCGATTTTGGTCTGCGTCAAAGCGAGCGTGAAGTTAAACACGACGCCTTCTCCTACTTCGCCACCTTCCCCGGTACTGGCTGTTCCGCCCAGTGGAAAGCCGTTGACCAGTTTGCTAACACTCCTGAATGCAACATGGATTTGGCGCAGGGTGAGTACGTAGTGGATGCAAACGGTGATCGCGTATTGGATGAAGTGATGGAAGGCGGTGTGGGTACCGGCGAGTTTGTCGAGCGTTTTGCGCCTTACACCCTGCTGCCACCAACCCGTTTGGATCAACACAACAAGGTTATCTTTATGGACGATTTTGGTCCGGTGAAAGGTATTCCGGGCGTGTGGGTTGCCGATCCAAAAGCCTTTGATAACACCCTGGCCTACCAAGAGAAAGTCTTTGGTGCGCAAACCAAATTCAACCAACCTGGCCAAAGCTACGGTGTTGGTTTGGATGAATTCAGCTACTTCTTGCAAACCGATTTTGAGACAGGTGCAGTGAAAGGTACCCTGGGTGTGAAAGTGGTGGAGACTGATTTGTTGGTACTCCAGAACGTGACCGGTGCGGGTGTACCTCACTCGGGTGTGAACTACGATGCGGGCGATACTGTGACCAAGCGTAGTTATACCGATGTGCTGCCCGCCCTAAACCTGTCTTACGATTTCACCGACGACCTGAAAATGCGTTTTGGCTACGGCGAAACCATGCAGCCGCTGGATCTGTTGCAGTGGGGCGGTGCCAAGTCAGTCGCGCGCGTGTTTCAAGATGAAAGCGCTGATGAGAATGGTGACGGTATTCCGGATGGATGTGGCTGTATGCGTGTGACCGATGGCGGTTCTTTGTCGGGCAACCCGGAACTTGATCCTACCCGCGCTGAAAACCTGGACTTGTCGCTGGAGTGGTATTTCGGTGGCGCCTCGGCGGTAACCGCCACCCTGTTTGATATCTCAATCGATAGCTTTATTGGATCGGGTAGTGTGCAAATTGATGAGCCGGATGCCGATGGTATTTACCGTGGCCCATGGCGTTTCAACGCGCCGGTACAGGGCAAGGGCGGTGAGGTGCAAGGTCTTGAGTTGGCAACCCGTGTGGCCTTTGCTGATTTCACTGAAGGTTTTATCTCCAATTTCGGTATGGACGTAAACTACACGATGTCTGACAGCTCGCAGGAGCGTAAAGGTGTTAATGGAAAGGAATTGCCCTTCCTTAACAATTCGGAAGACACCTACAACCTGGTGGGTTGGTTTGAAAATGAAAACTGGTCGGCGCGTTTGGCCTACAACTTCCGTTCAGAGCGGTTGGTGGCTTATGGAAACCCAACAATTGCAGAGCAAGCTTTGTATCAAGATGACTACGGTCAACTTGATATGAACGTGACCTGGGATGTCACCGACAACGTTGCTGTGTATGTGAATGGCTCAAATATTCTCGAAGAGTATCAACAAACTTATCTGGAATACAAAGAGCAAAAAGCTTTCCAAAACATTTACGAAGCGCGTTGGGCGTTGGGTGCCCGTGTAAACTTCTAATCGTGTGAATTAAGCGATTGGATGGATCTGTGTTAGTGCATAAAGCCACGGTAAGTAATTATCGTGGCTTTATTGTTTGGTCGGCAGCTTTTATTGTTCATCGATAGTAAAGTGCACAGCAATGGCATAAATGTGTGGAGCTCTCTGTGACTGAAAACCATCAAGTCAAATCAATCGTCATTGCCGGTGGCGGTACAGCCGGGTGGATGGCGGCGGCAAAACTGAGCCAGCACTTTGCCAAAACTGATATAAAAATTACGGTGGTGGAATCAACAGCAATTGGCACTGTGGGAGTGGGTGAGGCAACCATCCCAACCCTGCGCCGGTTTTATCAAGCGCTCGGCATGAGCGATCTGGACGTGATGCGCCAAACCCGTGCGACGGTAAAACTCGGGATTGAATTTAAACATTGGCATCAACCAAGCAGCTCGTTCATTCATCCCTTTGGGTTATTTGGCCACGAGGCCAATGGCATTCGCTTCCATCACTATTGGCTCAAACTCCAGCAGTTAGGTGAGCAAAGTAAATTGGAAGAATATTCGCTCGGTATCGCCTTGGCGCGCGCGAATAAATTTACCTTTCCGTCCGAGAAGCCATCATCACCATTGTCAGTATTTGATTGGGCATTGCATTTTGATGCGGGTCTGTTTGCAAAACTGATGCGCGATTACGCGCTTGGGCAGAATGTTGTGCATGTGGATGCAAAAATAGAATCCATAACACTGGATTCCGCCAATGGTTATATCCGATCGCTGGTGCTCGACAACCAGCAGGAAATTGCGGGTGATTTATTTATCGATTGCACCGGCTTTAATGGTTTATTGATTTCCGGTGCATTAAAAACCGGCTATGTCGATTGGAGCCAATGGCTATTGTGCGACCGGGCGCTGGCGGTGCAATCAGAATTGGTCGGTGAGCCGGCGGTGCGCACGGTGTCTACTGCGCACAGCGCCGGATGGCAATGGAAAATTCCGCTGCAACATCGCCAAGGCAATGGGTATGTTTATTCCAGCCAACAAATCAGTGATGAACAGGCAGAGGAAACTTTACTGCAGCATATTGACGGGAAAGTTTTACACCAGCCGCGCAAATTTTCGTTTACACCGGGGCGGCGTGCGCAGGCATGGAATAAAAACTGTATTGCCATCGGTTTGGCAGCCGGATTTTTGGAGCCCCTGGAAAGCACCAGCATTGCGTTAATTGAAACCGGTATTGAAAAAATTTGTGGTTCCTTTCCCATTCCCTATTTCAATCAAGAGCGCGTAGATTATTTTAATCAGGTGACGGCAACCGAGTGGGAGCGCATCCGCGATTTTATTATCCTGCATTACAAAGCCAACCAGCGCACCGATAGCGATTTTTGGCAACACTGCCGCGCTATGCAAGTGCCTGAATCGCTGCAACAAAAAATTACCGCCTATGAAGAGCGCGGCGATTTATTGCATTATCCCTGGGAAATTTTTCATCCGGATTCCTGGCTGGCAATTTACAATGGTTTCGGCATTTATCCCAAAATCTACCATCAGGATGTGGACCGTTTGAACACCGACTATTTGCGCCAGAGTTTAGCCGCTATGCGCAAATCCATTGCCGATGCAGTGGCCGGGTTGCCAACGCATCAGGAATTTATTAACGAGCATTGCAAAGTGCAACCGGCCTAAGGTAACGGGTTTATGCAATTAACGGTGAATCCGATTCGGTCTTTGTGTATTGTTGGCGGTGGTACGGCCGGTTGGATGGCCGCTGCATTACTTTCCAATATTTACAAAGGCACCGATATCAAGATTACTTTGGTGGAATCACCGGATATCGCTACTATCGGCGTGGGCGAAGCGACTGTGCCGTCATTTATGGCGTTTCTGGCCAGCGCAAAAATAAATCCTAAAAAATTTATTGAAGCCACCGCTGGCACATTTAAATTAGGCATTCGTTTTGAAAACTGGTATCAAAAGGAGCATGCTTTTTTTCATCCCTTTGGAAAAATCGGGCGCAGCCTGGACGGCCATGATTTTTATCAACTCTGGTTAAAAATCCTGGCACAAGGTGAACCAACGCGTTTTATGGATCATTCACCCGCTGCGATTATGGCTGAGCAACAGCGCTTTGCGGTGGAAGCGCAGCTGCAAAATACCCCGCTTGCCAATTATGGTTATGCCTTGCATTTGGATGCAGTAATGGCCGCGCGTTATCTGCGCACGATTGCGCTGGAAAATGGTGTGGAGCGTATCGAATCTACCGTAAATGTCGTAGCGCTTGATCAGCGCGAATTTATTGAAGCTATTACTTTGACGAATGGACAAAAAGTTACCGCTGATTTTTTTGTCGATTGCACAGGCTTTA
>JAJQJO010000321.1 GCA_021323495.1 Cellvibrio sp.
ATTTTATGAAATGCTCACCGGTACATTGCCGTACCAGGGTGATGAGGCTGTCACTATTGCGCTCAAACATATCAGTGCGCCCATTCCAAGATTGCCTATGCAATATTTGGCTTACCAGAAGATCCTGGAAAAACTATTAGCCAAAGATCCGGAACAGCGGTTTCAGCGCGGACGCGATTTAATTGCAGCGATTGAAGAGCTGGAAAAAAATTATCGCGCCCCGAACACGACCATCACCCACCCCGCCGATTTGACGGTCATGAATTTGGCCACCGCCTTGATATCAGCCACTTATAATGCTGTGCGCTGGCGCTGGAACAAAATACGTGCGGTGCGCTGGAGCCCAGGCCGCGGGTTCTATCAGCGCCCTTCCACCAAGATTACCGAAATATTTTTCAATGAACAGCATTCGCCTGCCTACACAGTGCGCGCCGAAGTTGAAACCCAGGTCCACAAGGCGTTCCGTCAACAAAGTGTTTTATTTAAATCAAGCATAGCGCTAGCCATTGTCGCACTCGGCTGGTGTAGCTTCAGTATTTGGTATGGCAAAACAAACCAGGTTATTGAAAACAGATCCATTATAGGTAAGTTAGCGATCGCAACCGCTGATGTGTTTATTCAGCTCCCGCACGCCGCACCACCTACCCAAGTGGTTGCAGCCACCCCGCCAGGCAGTGCACAATCCAGCAGTGGACCGACAGTGACTGCTACAACTCCGCTACCGACGGAACCGTTGGGCAACGCAACAGGCAGCGAAGCTACTTTGGCGCCGATCGATATTGCCTATGTTTCGGCCGCCAGCAGCACCGACCAATTTGTTAATGCTGATTCTTCCAGCAGTTCACCTGCAATAACTTATACGCTCACGGTAAAAACATCGCCTGCGCAGGCGCGCGTGCGCGTCCTGAATATTCCTGACCGTTATCAACCGGGCATTCAATTACCTGCCGGACGGTACCATATCGAAGTGAGCCAAACAGGCTATGACAGCCAGCGCAGCTGGGTGGAAATTGTCGATCAGGATCTCACTCCTGCATTTTCGTTAACAGAAAGCCTTGCACCTGGCGATGAAATCAGTAGCCCGGTTATTGCGTCCATTAAAAGCAATGGCCCGGAAATGATTAGCATCCCCACCGGCAATTTTTTTATGGGTAACAAAGATGATCCCTTAACAATGCCGGTGCATAAAGTAACGATTAACAAACCGTTTGCGATGAGCAAATATGAAATCACGTTTGACGATTACGATATGTTTGCCCAGGCAACCAACCGCACGCTACCGAGCGACAATCGCTGGGGGCGCGGCAATCGCCCGGTCATCAATGTAAGCTTTGAAGATGCGCGCGCTTACGCCACCTGGTTAAGCAAGACCACCGGAAAAAAATACCGGCTGCCCACCGAATCCGAATGGGAATACGTTGCGCGCGCAGAAACCGATTCATTATTCTGGTGGGGCAATGATCCCAGAGAGGCCGCTGGTCGCGCCAATTGTCGCCGTGGATGTAACAGTAAATTCTCTGGCTTGTTCGGGGCAAAAACGGCACCCGTAGGCAGCTACCCCGCCAACGGTTTCGGTGTTTACGACACCGCCGGAAATGTCTCTGAATGGGTAGAAGATTGTTTTGCGGAAAACTACACACTACACCCTAAAAATGGCCAGGCATTGGTAATAAAAAATTGTAATGGTCGCGTAGTCCGCGGCGGTTCAGCAAAAGACAACGCCGAGCGCCTCGCCACGCATATCCGTGATTATCACCCTGCTGAAATTTTTGATATCCACTTGGGTTTCCGGGTAGTGATGGAATTGAAATAATCCATCACTACCGGGTTACATTATTATTCTTTGCGTAGCAAAACCGCCACGAACATAGTATCTGAATCAAATTCAGGCACACCTAAAATGCGCTGCGATTGAATACCAAACTCCGGATGCTGTTGTAAAAACCATGCAATTTGTTGCTCGTTTTCGCTGACTTGCCAGCTGCATGTTGCATAGACCAAATGCCCTCCTGCCCTTACCGCAGGCGCGGCATTGGTAAGTAAGTGTTGTTGCAGCTGGATTAGCTCTTTCGTGTCATTTGCATCAAAACGCCAGCGGGCATCAGGGTTGCGGCGCCAGGTTCCAGCGGAGCTGCAGGGTGCATCAATCAACACCCAATCAAACCCGCGTTGTTGCGCAATTTCTTTAGGTAACCGCAGGGGTTCCAAACCGGTCCAGGTAAAAGCGCGCACATTAAAAATATCGGCGCGCTTCACGCGGCGTTTCAATTCATCCAATTTGTATTCATGCAAGTCGGTAGCAACCAATGCACCTTTATTATTCATTTGCGCGGCTATGGCGAGAGTTTTCCCTCCCGCACCGGCACAGGCATCCCAGACTTTTTGGCCCGGTTTTACCGCCACTGTCAATGCAATTTGCTGGCTGGCAATATCCTGGATTTCTACTGCGCCCGTTTTGTATTCATCGGTTGAGTGAACACCAACACCGCCACGCGCCGATAAGCGCTGTTGGTCATCAAGCATTGCTTTAACGCCCTGACGTTGCAACCCCTCACAGACAACCGCAACATCACTATTCTTTTGGACGCGCAACCAAAGTGGCGGCGTAGTGACCTGTTGCTGAATAAAATGTTGCAGCGTTTTATCATCCCAATCACTTGCGCTCTTACGGGCATTTAACAATTCTGCCCATTGTGGACGCAGTCCGTACCAGAGCAAATACACTTGCACGTTGTCAGGGTGCACTTGTGCAACGAACTGGTTAAAAAATTGGCGCCGCTCTTCTGCATCACGCAGTTGCGCCTGATTTTTTTTCGGTTGGTCACCGTTTACGCGCAATTGAATCCAGTACCAAAACGAAATGGGAACTATGGATTGGATATCGCGATGCTGCCATTCCAAATCCCATTTCAGCCAATCGATAGCTGTTTCCTGATTGCGATAAGCGAATTCCAACGCGGTGGCCAATTGTTGGAAGCGCAGGGCGGAAAACATTGCAAGGCTCAGTGAGGCGCTTTCCACTGCCTCTGGCTCTGCATTCGGGGCAAAGGTTTTGGGGGCTTTGAATTTGTTGTGCTTTTTGACCTCATCATATTCCGGCATCGACGTTGGCCCGGAATGGGCATATTGGCGCACTGTATTTTTCAGCCATTTATCCAGCGGCATACTGCCCGCCACTTCCAGCCAGGCGCGCCAGAGCGGCACCAGACGGGAATCCTCATATTGTGCAGCAGATGGAGTTTGTTTGGGGGTGAGCGGAGGAGATTGCATAAGGAGCGCCACTATTGAAATCAGGATCAGGAAGATCCGAAAAGTGCGCATTCTACCAGTGATGAGGATGGCTTACACCCAAGCTCCGGCTGCATCGCCCGGAATATCGAACTTACCTTCCCGCGGGGGATTCCAACAGACTTGCAACAAGCCTTTGGCGGATAAGTAGTTTATTGATATTTTTAGATTTTTTAACGCAGGGTAATTTTTTGTTTAGCTGTTTGCGCGAACCGGTAACCGGGATTACAACTAAAGGCAGTTATTATTTTCCGGAGAAACCGACATGGCACAATTTACCCGCCGCGATCTGCTTAAAGCGCTCGGCGCATTTGGTATCGCCACCAGTGCAGCGCCGTTATTTGCCAGCCCTGCATCGCAAAAACGTATAGGTGTTGCGTTGGTCGGGCTCGGTTATTACAGCCGCGACCTCCTCGCACCGGCATTGCAGCTCACACAACATTGTTACCTTGCCGGAATAGTGACCGGTTCACCAGAGAAAATCCCGGTTTGGCAAAAACAATACAATCTGCTTGATTACAATATTTACAACTACAGCAACATGCATGAACTGGCGAACAATCCGGATATTGATGTTGTGTATGTCGTCACTCCAACCGGAACGCACAAACAATTTACCGAAATTGCGGCCAATGCAGGCAAACATGTGTGGTGCGAAAAACCCATGGCAATGAATGCAAATGAATGCCAGGCAATGATTGATGTGTGCAAAAAAAATAAAGTGCAATTAACTATTGGTTATCGCATGCAGCATGAACCCAATACACAACGCATCATGCAATTTGCCAAACAAAAACCCTACGGAAAAATCCAGACCATTACTGCTGAAGCTGGCTATAACAGCGGTAACGCCAGCTATTCATGGCGCGCGGATCCTAAACTTGGTGGCGGCGCCATGTACGATATGGGTGTCTATCCACTCAACGCCGCGCGCTACGCCGCAGGGGAGGAGCCTATCGCCGTCACAGCAAAAATGGAAAGCACGCGGGAGATTTACAAAAATGTCGATGAAACAACCGAGTTTGAGTTGGAATTTGCCAGTGGTACACGCGCAAAATGCGCAACCAGTTACGCCCGCTCAATGAATTTACTGCGCGCCGAATGTGAGAAAGGCTGGTACGAATTAAATCCATTCCAGTCTTATTCAGGCGTACAAGGCAAGACTAGCGACGGCATTCAACTCGCATCCTCACCCGCAAATCAACAAGCACGGCAAATGGATAATGACGCGCTCGCGATTTTAAACAAATCACCGATTATCGTCCCTGGTGAAGAAGGGATGAAAGACATTGTAATTTTCGCCAAGCGCCACCTTTTTACCTGTGAATTAAATCGCTTTTTTCTTCAGTTTCTCAATCTCATCGCGCAATTTAGCCGCAACTTCAAATTCAAGGTCTTTCGCGGCCTGGAACATTTGTTTTTCCATTAGCTCGATAGTTTTCCAAATGTCTTTTGGATTTACCTCAACGGAATATTTACCGGAGCGTTCAGCAATCGCCATTGCCTTATTGCGTGCACTGCGGCCGCCGGCACCGGGAGCAACTGAACCTTCCAGGATATCGGCGATACTTTTGTTAATCCCTTTGGGAGTAATGCCGTGTTTGAGGTTGTGTGCGACTTGTTTTTCGCGACGGCGATCCGTTTCCCCTATTGCACGCTCCATAGAGCCAGTAATACGGTCTGCATAGAGGATCGCTTTACCATTGACGTTACGTGCGGCGCGGCCAATGGTTTGGATGAGTGATCGATCCGAGCGCAAGAAGCCTTCTTTATCTGCATCCAGAATCGCCACTAGCGACACTTCAGGTATATCCAAACCTTCACGCAGCAGATTAATGCCGACCAGCACATCGAACTGCCCCAGACGTAAATCGCGGATAATTTCTATACGCTCGACCGTATCAATATCCGAATGTAAATAGCGTACGCGTATACCGTGTTCAGCAAGGTATTCCGTGAGATCTTCCGCCATGCGTTTGGTGAGCACCGTAATTAATACGCGCTCACCATTTACCACGCGCAAACGAATTTCCGAGAGCACATCATCCACCTGTGTGGTTGCCGGGCGAATTTCAATTTGCGGATCAATTAAACCAGTTGGTCGCACTACCTGCTCTACCACCTGCCCTTGATTTTCAGCTTCGTATTTTCCGGGCGTTGCTGACACCATAATCATTTGTGGTGCGATGCGCTCCCACTCATCGAAACGCATAGGGCGATTATCGAGCGCAGATGGCAGACGGAAACCGTATTCAACCAGTGTTTCTTTACGCGATCGGTCGCCTTTGTACATAGCGCCAATTTGCGGAATAGTCACATGGCTTTCGTCGATAACCAATAAGGCTTCCGGTGGTAGATAATCAAATAACGTTGGCGGCGCCTCACCGGAATTACGGCCGGACAAATAGCGTGAATAGTTTTCGATACCGTTGCAATAGCCTAATTCCTGCATCATTTCCAAATCGTAACGGGTGCGCTGTTCCAGGCGCTGTGCTTCAACCAACTTGTTATTTTCGCGCAAATATTCCAACCGTGTGCGCAGTTCCTCTTTGATATTTTCGATTGCATCCAGAATTTGTTCGCGCGGCGTTACATAGTGAGATTTTGGATAGACGGTAAAGCGCGGCACTTTTTGCAGTACCTCGCCCGTGAGTGGATCGAAGATAGAAATCTGTTCGACTTCATCGTCAAATAATTCAATACGCACCGCTTCAATATCCGAATCGGCGGGATAAATGTCTATCACCTCACCGCGCACACGGTAAGTCGCGCGGGAAAATTCCATATCGTTGCGCGTATATTGCAATTCAGCGAGACGACGCAAAATCTGGCGCTGATCAATTTTGTCGCCGCGCACTATGTGCAGCAACATTTTCATATAGGCCTCCGGATCACCCAAACCGTAAATGGCAGAAACCGAAGCAATGATGATCGCATCTTTGCGCTCGAGCAGCGCTTTGGTAGCCGATAAACGCATTTGCTCGATATGTTCGTTTACCGCGGAATCCTTTTCGATAAAGGTATCAGACGAAGGTACATAAGCTTCCGGCTGATAGTAGTCATAGTAAGAGACAAAATATTCCACCGCATTATTGGGAAAGAATTCTTTGAACTCGCCATAGAGTTGCGCAGCAAGAGTTTTGTTGTGCGCCATGATCAGCGTGGGGCGCTGCACCTGCGCGATCACATTGGCGATGGTGAATGTCTTGCCCGAGCCCGTAACCCCCAAAAGGGTTTGATGCGCCAGCCCCGCCTCTATGCCTTGCACAAGACCGACGATGGCGGTGGGTTGGTCGCCCGCAGGCGCGAATTCACTATTTACAACAAATTGCTTGGACATAAGAACCCGATAATGATTTGAAAAAGGGATTGTAACTAAAACCGAAGAAAATGACGGAGTCCATTTCAGCGATAAACTATCTTACGCATAGCAAGTCACAGCAAATACTAGCTAGACTTGAATATCACACAGCCTAATCTCTACCCCTGACAATCTGTGTCAGTAGCACTCTTAATAACCCAAGGAGGCATATATGAGCGAGTTCCGCACCGAACATGACAGCATGGGCGAGGTACAAGTGCCCAAAACTGCGCTCTATGGCGCCCAAACCCAGCGCGCACTCGACAACTTCGCTATTAGCAGCCTTACCCTGCCCCCGCGTTTTATCCATGCCCTGGTTCATATCAAGAAAGCCGCCGCCCTCACTAATCGCGAACTTGAGCTGTTGGACGAAGACATCGCCTGGGCGATTTGTGCCGCCTGCGACAGCATAGTTGCCGGACATTACATTGATCAATTCCCGGTAGATGTATTCCAAACCGGCTCTGGCACCAGCACCAATATGAATGTGAACGAGGTGATTGCCCATATCGCCAGTGAACTGGCCGGGCAAAACGTACACCCCAACGACCATGTGAATATGAGCCAAAGCAGCAACGATACAATTCCCAGCGCAATCCACGTCAGTGCCGCCCTCGCCCTTAAACAACAACTGTTCCCCGCCCTGGAGGAATTGCACACCGGTCTGCTTGGCAAAGCGGAAGCGCTGGCAACTGTGGTCAAAACTGGTCGCACCCATTTGATGGACGCTATGCCGGTAACCTTCGGGCAAGAAATAAATGGTTGGGCGAGCCAAATTGAAAGTAATTATGTGCGCCTGCAAATGGCCCTGCCGCAATTATTATCCTTGGCTCAAGGCGGCACGGCGGTGGGCACGGGTGTCAATGCCCATGCACAATTCGCTGAAAAATGTGCGGCGCATTTAAGCGAAGCAACAGGATTGGAATTCACACCTGCCGCTAATTTTTTTGCATTGATGAGCGCACAAGACACCGCAGTGGCAGTTTCCGGTCAACTTAAAACACTGGCGGTAAGTTTGATGAAAATCGCCAATGACTTGCGCTTGATGAACTCCGGCCCGCTCTCCGGTTTGGCAGAGATCAGTTTAAAACCCTTGCAACCCGGATCCTCCATTATGCCGGGCAAAGTTAATCCGGTAATTCCCGAAGCAGTTAGCATGGTATGCGCACAGGTAATGGGAAATGATGTAAGCATCGGTATCGCTGGCCAATCCGGTAATTTTCAATTAAATGTCATGCTGCCCTTAATTGCCTACAATTTATTGCAATCGATTGAATTACTCAGCAACGCAAGTAATGAATTGGCCGATAAAACTATCGCCACTTTCACCGTCAATCACACTACCCTGCAAAAAAGCCTCGCACAAAATCCGATTCTGGTAACTGCATTGAATCCCATTATTGGCTATGAAAAAGCCGCTGCGATTGCAAAAAAAGCCTATAAGGACAACCGCGCAATTATTGACGTAGCACAAGAGGAAACGGATTTGAGCCGCGCAGAATTGGAGCAATTATTGAATCCTGAAAAACTGACCCGGGGCGGTTTATAACAACCTATTTTTCGAACGATTGAGTGAGACAAACCTATAATGGATTTTGCTGTAGAGACGTTGTTATTTTTATTTTTTGCCGCTGCTGTTGCAGGTTTTATGGATACTCTCGCTGGCGGTGGTGGTTTGATCACTATCCCTGCGCTGGTAGTATCAGGCGTACCACCACTCGCCGCACTGGGCACAAATAAACTACAAAGTAGTTTTGGTTCAGGCACTGCAAGCTTTTTATTATTTAAACGTAAAAAAATTCACTGGCAAGAATTGCGACCAATGATGGTCGCCGCATTTATCGGCTCCGTAATAGGCACGGTGATTGTGCAATTTATTGATGCCAAAGTATTAGGGTTT
>JAJQJO010000024.1 GCA_021323495.1 Cellvibrio sp.
TCAGTGCAGGCTCTGGTTGACGCGGTCGATTCTGCACAGTTAATAGTGGATGAAGTGCAGCAAGAAAACCGCACTCTCTATTATGATCGGTTGAGCGAATTAACCCGCGAATTAAAAGCTTTGGGAGCCCACAATATTAATACGGGGAAACCGGAAGGTTTAACCGGGCGAGCACGGTTGTTCGCGTTTAAAACGGCTTATGAAATATTTCGCGTCGCGCAGGGTTTGCCGGCAAGTTATGATGTTATCTATTTAACGGTGCAAAAAAACCATGGCTAGGAAAACGTTTTTTATCGCAGGTACTGATACGGATGTTGGTAAGACCCTGATTGCGGCAGGTCTGTTAATCGCTGCAAAGAGCCGGGGGTTAACTACAGCGGCGTTAAAACCGCTGGCGGCAGGGTGCGAAAAAACGGATGTAGGTTTACGTAATGCGGATGCATTGTTATTGCAGTCAGTGATTACCGAGCCGCTGACCTATGAACAAGTAAATCCTATTGCGTTGGAAGCTGCCATCGCACCGCATATTGCTGCGCAGCAAGAGAAACGAATTTTGTCTGCTGATCGAATTGCAGGGTTTTGCCGTGGCAGTTTAAATCAGGCCGACTTTACCCTTATAGAAGGTGCTGGTGGTTGGCGTGTTCCATTAAATCCACAGGAGACGCTGGCAGATGTCGTTAAAATTTTGCGCGTGCCCGTCATTCTAGTTGTTGGTGTGCGTCTGGGTTGCATCAATCATGCATTGTTAACGCTAGAGGCAATTCGCAATGATGGACTGCAGGTCGCGGGTTGGATTGCCAATTGTATCGATGCGAATATGCCGGTCCTGGAGGAAAATATCGCCAGTCTGGCAGCGCGTATACCGGCTCCTTGTATAGGGGTGGTGCCTTGGCTGGATGAGGTGGTACCTGATGCGGTCGCAAGCGCATTCGACCCGCAATCACTGGCACAGCTGTTCCAGTAATCATGCTTGTTTTTTTTCAATATTTTGCGGGCTGGTTTTTTATTCTGTGTATGCTCGCAGGCTGCACCTCTATGCCTGCGAAACAAAAAATCCCTACTGCCAACACTGAACACACCATTTATTTTATTTATCGCGAATGGCACACAAGCATTTTGCTTGATGCGAAAACCATCGCACTGCACAGCAGGTTCTTACAGCAGGAAGCTGTTAATCAGCGCTATATCCGCATCGGCTGGGGCGATGGCAATTACTTCACTGGCAAAAGCAAAACTTTTGGCTCCGCAACCAAAGCATTGATCGCATCAAGCCATTCGGCATTACAAGTAATTGCCTATGCCCAGCCACCATTCACGTCTATTCCATATGAAACCCGCGTACCTATTGCAATTAGCGATAAAGGGATGCGCAAACTTATTCGTTATCTTGATAATTCCTTTGCGGTAGACGGGGATGGGCACGCAATTCCATTGGAGGCTTATGTCACTGATGCGGGCAACTTTTACCAGGCCCGGGGCCACTACAGTTTGTTTAGCAACTGCAATACCTGGAGCGGCAGTGCGCTGCAGGCGGCAAAACTACCGGTGCGCAGCAGTTTGCAATTGACCGCCCAAAGTGTGTTTGAACAGGCTAGATTTATCTCTGATTATCAGCGGGCCTTGGGTATGCTCGGAGTGACTGACGATGGGAGCGATTGATTGCGGGTTATATTACGGCGCTTTTTACATCAAACTCGTCTTAAAATACGCGTCCCGCGCGGCAATATCGCCTGTTTTTAGAGCATTTCGCGGCGTAAACTGTTACATAGCGTTGGGGGAGTGTTTCTTACTATCTCCCGTTGGTCTAATTATTGATATGAAATTCAAGAGGGCGAGCTGATGGACGTGGGTTCTGTAGTCAACCAAGGCCTGATCGGCATGCAAAAAAGTCAGACATCTATGTTGCAGTCGGCGCAACAAATTGCCCAAGCCGGTACTACCCAGCGCGACAATCCCCAGGCAAATGATATTGCCGAGCCACTCATCAATCTCAAGGCGCAAAGCCAAGTGTTTGATAGCTCCGCCAGAGTGGTCAAGGCAGCCGACGAAACTATCGGCACTTTGCTGGATACCAAGGCCTAGTATCGGCATCGCTGAGTTCCTGAATCCTTGAGGTGGTTTGAGTGATCAATAATATTCCGTCTAACTTCGCCAATACTGTAGCGCCTTATGCGCCTATGGGACGCGCGCCTGTTAGCCAGGAGGCGACGGATCTTAAATTCTCAACTTTCCGGCCAACGGAGCAATTAGCGGAGTCGGGGCGGTCGCTCAATCGTCGCCTTCCTGATGAACGACCGAATGATGAGGTGGAACGCGACCGGATTGAACGCGGTATGCAAGCAGACGGCGAAGACGCAGCATTAAAACGCCAGGCTGAACAAGAGCGCCAACAGGCGGTGCGCGACCACATCCAGGAGTTGGCAGCACGCGATCGCGAGGTGCGCGCCCACGAACAGGCGCATGCCGCAGTTGCTGGGCAATATGCCAGTAGCCCGACCTATTCTTTTGTGCGTGGTCCCGACGGGGTGAGTTATGCAGTAGGCGGTGAGGTGAGTATCGATACTTCACCCATTCCTGGCGATCCTGAGGCGACCCTGCGCAAGGCGCAACAGTTGCGCCGTGCCGCCAATGCTCCAGCGGATCCATCCTCACAGGATGGAAATGTTGCCGCCCAAGCGGCACAGATGGAGCAACAGGCGCGCGCTGAGTTACGCGAACAGCAGGCGATAGAATCCGAGCAGCGTCGTGACGCAGCGGAAGCGCCGGACAGACCGGCTGCCGCTAGTGATAATACAAGTGACAGTGGTAGTCGTACCGAGCAAGAAACCGAGCGCGAAAAACAACGTTTAGCTGAAGAAGAGCAGCAACTCCTGGCAGATCAAGAGCGTTTTGAGGCAGAGCAGCGCTTGCTCGATCAACGACAAGCGCGCGCGGAGCTGTTTAATGAGAGCACAAGACGCAATATCGATATCAATCGCCGTCTGATTGAAATCGGGGTGTTTAATTCTGAGTCGGGCATAGGTAATTTCCTGAATAAAACCGTGTAGGGATTAATAAAACCGTCATATGGGATTGGTAGGTTGTGAATTCTGATTGCAACCCGCCGGGTAATTGAACGTATTGTTCAAGAAAGCGGCCACAAGGGCTTTTGTTGCCACCAAATGTTTTTTTTTCTTGACCGTATTGGGTTGCATCCCTATAATTCGCGGCCTCACTTGAGCAGTTGGCAAATGTGAGTTTCAGTCGCGGGGTGGAGCAGCTTGGTAGCTCGTCGGGCTCATAACCCGAAGGTCGTAGGTTCAAATCCTGCCCCCGCAACCAAAATTTTGTATCTTGTTCTGTTGTAGCAGGGTGCAGGTGAAGAAAAGGGATTTCCCGGTTCTCGCCAGGTAGCAAGAGGTTGTGAGTTTGCTTTTCTATAAGGCAAATTCGGTCGAGAAGCCCCTTTTTGGGGCTTTTTTGTATTTGTTGTTTGCGGGCTTTGCCCCCATCGTACAGGCCTGTGCGGTGAATGCAGTAAACGTTTGAATGGGCCTTGTGCCCATTTTTGTTTTTTGGGCTCCTGCTTTTGCAGGGCTGGTTTTCATCCGGATTAAAGCATGGCTTCCAAGCAAGAATTGTTAGAGCAAATGGTCTCCCCTGTGGCCGCAGCCCTGGGTTGTGAGTTATGGGGCCTGGAGTATTTGACACAGGGGCGCTACACCACAGTACGTATTTTTATCGACGGCCCTAATGGTGTTTCGTTGGATGATTGCGAGCGTGTCAGTCGTCAGGTGAGCAGCGTATTTGATGTGGAAGATCCTATTGATGGCGAATATACCCTGGAGGTTTCGTCGCCGGGAATGGATCGTCCCCTTTATAAAGAATCACAGTATGCGCGTTACGTCGGTGAAGTTATCAGTGTGCGTTTGCGTATTGCCCGCGATGGCCGTCGCCGCTTTAAAGGTGTGATCACCAAAGTGGAAAATGGCGATGTGTTTTTGCAAGTTGATAATAAGGAAGTGCAATTGTCGATTGATGTTATTGACAAGGCAAATGTAGAGCCGCGTTATGAAGATTTGATGCGCGAACATAATTTGTCCAATGATAAAGAGTAAATAACCTGCAAATTAAATGTACCGGTGGCTGTAAGATTTTATACAGTAAACGGATGGAAAACGTAATTATCTGGTGTGTGCATCGCACTGGCTTGAGGAGTTAACAGAGGCAAACCAATGAACAAAGAAATTTTGCTGGTCGCTGATGCGGTATCCAATGAGAAAGGCGTCGATAAAGAATTAATTTTCCAAGCGATTGAAACTGCGCTCGCTACTGCTACAAAAAAACGTTTCGATGAAGATTCCGCTATCGACGTCATTATTAATCGCACTACCGGCGATTACGAAACCTACCGCAGTTGGGAATTGGTTGGCGATGACGCTATGGCAGAATTGGGCACCCAGCTATATCTGGATGAGGCGCGCGAAAAAGATGCCACTCTGAAAGTGGGTGATGTATATCGCGAAAAAATTGAAAACGCCGAATTCGGGCGTATCGCTGCGCAAACTGCAAAACAAGTTATTGTGCAAAAAGTGCGTGAAGCTGAACGCGCGCAAATGGTCGACGAATATCGCGACCGTATGGGCGATTTAATTAGCGGCACAGTGAAAAAAGTGACGCGTGATAGCATTATTGTTGATCTGGGTAACAACGCTGAAGGTGTATTGCCGCGCGACCAATTGATTGGTCGTGAAATTTTCCGCATGGGCGATCGCATTCGTGCGCTGTTGCTGGAAGTGCGCACTGAAGCGCGCGGCCCGCAATTATTATTGAGCCGTTCCAATCCGCAAATGTTAGTGGAACTATTTAAAATTGAAGTGCCGGAAATTGCTGAAGAAGTGATTGAAATTAAAGGCGCGGCACGCGACCCGGGTTTGCGTGCAAAAATTGCCGTTAAAACTAACGATGGACGAATCGATCCAGTAGGTGCATGTGTAGGTATGCGCGGTTCGCGTGTACAAGCGGTGTCCAATGAGTTAGGTGGCGAGCGTGTTGATATCGTGTTGTGGGATGATAATCCAGCGCAGTTTGTTATCAATGCTATGTCGCCTGCAGAAATTGAATCGATTGTTGTAGATGAAGATGCGGGTTCAATGGATCTGGCAGTTAATGAAGAAAATTTGGCGATGGCAATTGGCCGTGGTGGCCAGAATGTGCGTCTTGCATGTGAATTGACGGGCTGGAATATCAACGTCATGAGCATTGCTGAATGGCAATCAAAGCAAGAAGCGGAATCTGGCAGCTACATCAATATGTTTATGAGTGCGCTGGATGTTGATGAAGACATTGCTGGTGTATTGGTAGAGGAAGGTTTCACTACGCTTGAAGAAGTGGCCTATGTACCACTTGAAGAAATGCTGGCGATTGATGGTTTTGATGAAGATGTTGCCGAGGAATTACGTGCGCGTGCCAAAGATGCACTCTTGACGCAAGCACTGGCAACGGAAGAGCGTATCGAAGGTGTTGCACCGGCAGAAGACTTGTTGAATATGGAAGGTATGGACGATGCATTGGCTGCGCATCTGGCGCGTCGCGGTATAGTCACAATGGAAGATTTGGCTGAGCAATCGATTGATGAATTGTTGGATATTGAAGGTGTTGATGCGACTCGTGCCGCCGCACTGATTATGAAAGCGCGCGAGCCCTGGTTTGCCTGAGTGTGAGCCACTCTAGTGAGCGAAACCCTGTAGGCAACGAACAATCCCTGAGGAAAAACAATGGCAGAAGTAACCGTTAATGAACTCGCCAAATCGATAGGCGCACCCGTCGAGCGTTTGCTTAAGCAAATGAATGAGGCTGGTCTGCAACATAAAAGTGCCGAGGCGAAAGTTTCTGACGATGAGAAACAGCGCCTGCTCAATTTCTTGAAGAGCAGTCATGGCGAAGCCGCCCTGGAACCTAAAAAAATCACTTTGCAGCGCAAAACCACGACAACCATTAAAACCGGTACGGGTAATGCACGTAAAACGGTCAATGTTGAAGTGCGTAAAAAGCGCACCTACGTTAAGCGTGAGGACGAAGTGGCTGAACCCGTCGTTGCAGAGCAAGAGCAAGATTTTGAACCGGAAATCGAGGTGACTCCCGAACCGGTAATCGCTGAAGTTGTGTCTGCGCCCGAACCTGTCGCTGTTGAGGCGGTTGAGGCAGATGTTGTGGCAACCGAAGCGGAAGCCGATGCACCTGCTGCAGAAACGCACTCGCATCGTATTTCTTTTACCGACGGCATCGAAGAGAAGCGTCGTGCGGCAATTGAGCGTCGCCAGGCAGAAGAAGCGGCGCGTCTGGCTGAGGTTAAAGCGCGTGAAGATGCCAAGCGTGCGGCTGAAGAAGCCAAACGCAATCCGGCTCCACGCCCTGAGAAACCTGCAGCTGATAAGCCTGCCGGCCAAGCCCCGGCTAAAACTGCCAGACCCGATGCGCGTTCCCCGGCTAAAGGCAAGCCGGCTGTTGCCGTTATTGCTCCGCCTGCGGATAAAGAAGATACCAAGCACGGCCATGGCCACAAGAAAACCCACAAGCGCGATGATGACGATGCTGACGATTCTGAAGCACGCAACAAGCGCGGTGCCGGTAAAGCTGTCAAGAAGGGTGCACCATCCAAAAAGAATCCTAAATTGGAATTGTTGGATTTTGTTGCTGAAGACGGTGAAGATAGCGATGTATTGGCGCGTCGCAGCCATTTGCGTGCGAGCCATAAAAAGCACAACAAACACGCCTTCAAAAAACCGACCACCAAAATTGTTCATGAAGTAAATATTCCGGAAACGATAGCAGTATCGGAGTTGGCGCAACGTCTCACCGTTAAAGTCGGTGAAGTGATCAAGCGCTTGATGAAGATGGGCGTAATGGCATCGATGAACGAATCTATCGATCAGGACACAGCGGTGCTGTTGGTTGAAGAGATGGGCCATCAGCCAGTGTTGGTTAGCGAAAACGAAATTGAGCACGCACTGGAACGATCATTGGAAACCGAGGGTGAGTTGCTCACGCGCGCTCCAGTGGTCACCGTTATGGGGCACGTTGACCATGGTAAAACCTCGCTGCTGGATTATATCCGCGAAGCTAAAGTGGCTGCGGGCGAGGCTGGTGGGATTACCCAGCATATCGGTGCTTATCGTGTAACTACTTCGCGCGGTGAAATCACCTTCCTGGATACCCCCGGTCACGCCGCGTTTACCGCGATGCGCGCCCGAGGCGCCAAGGCGACTGACGTGGTAATTCTGGTAGTGGCAGCGGATGACGGTGTAATGCCGCAAACCGAAGAAGCTATCCTGCACGCCCGTGCCGCCGGTGTACCTATCGTGGTGGCGATCAACAAGTGCGACAAGCCTTCCGCTGATCCGGACCGTGTAACCAATGAATTGGTAGTCAAGGGTGTTATCCCTGAAAACTACGGTGGTGATACCCAGTTTATCCAGGTATCTGCCCATACCGGCCAAGGTATTGATGAGCTGCTTGAAGCCATTTCCCTGCAAGCCGAAGTACTGGAATTGACTGCTGTACCCGATGCGGCAGCCAAGGGTGTGGTGATTGAAGCGCGCGTCGATAAAGGTCGCGGTACTGTCGCTACTATCCTGGTACAACAAGGTACTTTGAAGCAGGGCGATTTGATCCTCGCTGGCCAAAGTTATGGCCGTGTACGTGCGATGAGCAACGAGCGCGGTCAACAGGTCAATGAAGCTGGTCCGTCTACCCCGGTTGAAATTCTGGGGCTGGATACCGCACCAAGCGCTGGCGACGATTTTGTGGTGCTGACTGACGAGCGTAAGGCCCGTGAAGTTGCCCAGTTCCGTGCCGAGAAGGAGCGTAAAGAGAAACTTGCGCGCTTCCAGGCATCCAAACTGGAGAATATGTTCTCCAATATGGAAGCGGGCCAGAAGAAAAATCTTACTGTGGTGGTTAAGGCCGATGTGCGCGGTTCACTGGAAGCGATCATGGCGTCACTCAACGACATCGGTAACGATGAAGTACAAGTGAACATTATCTCTTCCGGAATCGGCGGCATCACCGAAAATGACGTGAACCTGGCGATTACCTCCGGTGCCATCATTGTTGGCTTTAACGTACGTGCTGATAGTACTACTCGCCGCATGGCGGAGTCTGAAGGTGTTGATATTCGCTACTACAGCATCATTTATCAATTGCTGGACGAAGTGAAAGCTGCGCTGAGCGGTATGCTTGATCCGGAGCGTGTCGAGACCATTGTTGGTATTGCCAACGTACGTGAAGTGTTCAACTCGCCGAAGTTCGGCCAGGTCGCTGGTTGTATGGTGGTTGAAGGTACTGTATCGCGTAACAAGCCGATCCGTGTTCTGCGTGATAACGTGGTGATCTTCACCGGTGAGCTTGAATCCCTGCGTCGTTTCAAAGACGATGTGGCTGAAGTTCGCAACGGGTTCGAGTGTGGTATCGGTGTGAAGAATTACGACGTAAAAGTCGGCGACCAGATCGAAGTGTACGAAGTGAAAGAGGTTGCGCGCCAGCTCTAAGCCGGGCGCAGTACCTGCGCCCCACCCCTGTCATGGGGGTGGGGCTTTTGTTTTTATCCTCCCTAACCTTCTTTTTCAAAGAAAGGGGCTTGGCTCCTCTCCTTTGAAAAAAGCGGGGAAGCAGGGAGGGATTTTTATTACCGAGGTTAATGGCGCATGCCAAGAGAATTTACCCGTTCAGACCGTGTCTCCGATGCTATCCAGCGCTTGCTGGGGCAGGTGATCCCGAATGAAATCCGCGATCCGCGCATTGGTTTGGTCAATATTAATGAAGTCACCGTTACCCGCGATATGGCTTATGCCAAGGTCTATGTGACCTTTGTTGGTGTCGACGATGAGAAAGAAAGTATTGCCGCAGCCGCGATCTTAAACAAAGCGAGCGGTTTTTTACGTACCTTTTTAGCTAAAGAATTGAGCATGCGCACTGTGCCCAAGTTGCAATTTATCTACGACAAAACTTCAGTTAAAGGTCAGGCGCTTTCGACGCTGATTGAGCGCGCATTAAAAGAAGACAGTCTGCACCAGCACGACGACGAACCTTTTCCAGATAATGATTCCACGGACGAGAAGCACTGATGGCGCGTAGGAAAGGCCGTCCCGTTGACGGTGTATTGTTATTGCACAAACCCGCAGGTATGACCTCCAATCAAGCACTGCAGCGCGCCAAGCGGTTGTTTTTTGTTGAAAAAGCCGGTCATACCGGGGCGCTTGATCCGCTCGCAACGGGTGTCTTGCCCCTGTGTTTTGGCGAGGCCACCAAGTTTTCGCAATTTTTGCTGGATGCCGATAAAGGTTATCGCACCTGTGTTCGCTTGGGTGCGACTACCGATACCTGCGATGCCGATGGTGAGATCCTTGAGCAAAAATCCACCGCCAGTATCACATTGGCGCACGTCGAAGCAGCACTTAAATCACTGGTTGGCGATATTCTGCAAGTCCCACCCATGTATTCCGCTCTCAAACTCAATGGCCAACCACTTTATAAAATGGCGCGCCAAGGTGTTGAAGTGGAACGCGCCCCACGCCCGGTTACTATTCATAGCATTGATATACTCGCGTTTCGCGCGGGGGAGGATGCGGAAGTGGAGCTGGATATCCGGTGTACCAAGGGTACTTACATCCGTTCAATCGCGGTGGATCTGGGTGTGGCTCTGGGGTGTGGTGGCCATGTTAAAACCCTGCACCGTTCTGCAGCCGGCCTGTTTAATGAAAGCCAATGCGTAACTTTGGAAGATCTTGAGGCGCGCTTTGCCGGGGAGCAGGCTGCCAATGGCGATGAAGCTGGCTATGCCGCCCTTGATTCATTCCTTCTCAGTGCCGATGCACCGGTAGCAAGTTTGCCAGCGGTGGACTTACCCGCCAGCAGTGCACATTACTTCCGTTTGGGTAACCCGGTGATGGTGTCCAAGGTCTATCGATTTGGCGAGCAAGGTGCTATTGTGCGCGTCTTTTGTGCAGAAACCGAACAGTCACCCCGGCTGTTTCTCGGTCTTGGCAGCATCACCGATGAAGGTGGCGTAGCTCCAAAACGAATTTTGGCGAACCGTTCGTCCAACGAGCAGTAAGCCACAAGAATTTACCCGCAAGCATTGCTTGTCCAGGTAAAAAGCCGCGGATGACATCCTTATGGATAATCACCGCAACAACCCACCTGTAAATATGCACGGGCGGGCTGTAATTAAATTGCATATTAATTGAGGAAAAACATCATGGCACTGAGTGCTTCTGAAAAAGCTGCAATCGTAAGTGAATACAAACAAGCAGAAGGCGACACTGGTTCGCCCGAAGTCCAGGTAGCTTTGTTGACTGTTAATATCAACAAACTGCAAGGCCACTTCGCTGACCACAAGGCAGATCACCATTCACGTCGCGGCCTGATCCGTATGGTAAACGCGCGTCGTAAATTGTTGGACTACCTGAAAGGTAAGGACTCTTCCCGTTACGTTGCTCTGATTCAAAAATTAGGTCTGCGCCGTTAAGTTTGTCCAGTGCCCGCTCTGCGGGCACTTTTATTTTGTAATGCTGTTGTTTGACTGTCACAAGCAATTATGGAATCGCGCTGGTAAGAGAAAAAGCTGGCGCTCGGGCAGGACGCATCGTTTGTACTGATTTGTATTGATCTTGTATAGATAAGAACGAGCAAACTTAAATAGACGCGTAACAATTAACGCAATTGATTTTTAGTGAATATAAAGGATAAAAGAGTGAATCCGATTATTAAGAAGTTCCAATACGGTAACCAAACCGTAACCCTCGAAACTGGCCGTATTGCCCGTCAGGCAACTGGTGCGGTAATGGTAACTATGGGCGAAGTATCTGTGCTCTGTACAGTAGTGGGCGCCAAGCAGGCGTCACCAGGCCAGGATTTCTTCCCCCTGTCTGTGCATTACCAGGAAAAAAGTTACGCCGCTGGCCGTATTCCCGGCGGTTATTTGAAGCGTGAAGGCCGTCCTTCCGAAAAAGAAACCCTGACCTCACGTCTGATCGACCGTCCGATCCGTCCACTGTTCCCTGAAGGTTTCCTCAACGAAGTGCAGGTAGTCTGCACCGTTGTTTCTACCGACAAACAATACGATCCCGATATCGTTGCGATGATTGGTACCTCTGCAGCTCTGGCTGTTTCCGGTATTCCGTTCAATGGCCCCATTGGCGGTGCGCGTGTTGGTTACACCCAGGAAGAGGGTTACATCCTTAACCCAAGCTTCAAACAACTCGAAAATTCCGAATTGGACATGGTTGTTGCGGGTACCAAAGACGCAGTGTTGATGGTGGAGTCTGAAGCAAAAGAATTACCTGAAGACATCATGCTCGGCGCCGTGCTTTACGCACATCAGGAATTGCAAGCTGTTGTACAAGCCTGTGCTGAATTGGCACGCGATGCGGGCAAGCCGCGTTGGGATTGGCAACCAGTTGCTGCAAAAACCGCATTGACTGATGCATTGGTAAAAGACTTTGGCGATTCAATCGGTATGGCTTACCGCATCATTGATAAAGCAAAACGTTACGACCGGTTGGGCGAATTGCGCAATCAAGCTGTTGCTGAATTGGCAACGGAAGCCAGCGGTTTTACTGCTGATGAAGTTAAAGCTGAATTCGGCATGGTTGAATACCGTCTGGTGCGTTCGCGCATCGTAGCGGGTGAGCCACGTATTGATGGCCGCGACAACAAAACCGTTCGTCCAATCCAGGTTGAAGTTGGCGTATTGGGCAAGGCCCACGGTTCTGCTTTGTTCACTCGTGGTGAGACTCAGGCGCTTGTAGTGGCTACCCTGGGTAATGCGCGCGATGCACAAATTATCGACTTCCTCGAAGGCTCCAAAAAAGACGCGTTCATGCTGCACTACAACTTCCCGCCGTTTTCGGTAGGTGAGTGTGGCCGTATGGGTGCAACCGGCCGTCGCGAAATTGGCCATGGCCGGTTGGCGCGTCGTGGTGTTGCTGCTGTTCTGCCAGCTGAAGCGGATTTTCCCTACACGTTGCGTGTAGTCAGTGAAATTACCGAATCGAATGGTTCAAGCTCAATGGCATCTGTTTGTGGTGCAAGCCTGGCGTTGATGGATGCCGGTGTTCCGCTCAAGGCGCCCGTTGCTGGTATTGCAATGGGTCTGGTAAAAGAAGCCAACGGCTTTGCGGTATTGACCGACATCCTCGGCGACGAAGATCACCTCGGCGATATGGACTTTAAAGTGGCTGGTACCACCAGCGGTGTAACTGCACTGCAAATGGACATCAAAATTGAAGGTATCACCGAAGAGATTATGGAAATTGCACTGGAGCAAGCCCTGGCCGCGCGTTTACATATCCTCTCCGAGATGAACAAAGTGCTCGCCAAATCACGTTCAGTGGTTAGCGAAAACGCACCGCGTTTTGAAACCATCAAAATTCATCCGGACAAGATCCGCGACATCATCGGTAAGGGCGGTGCGACCATCCGTGCGATCACCGAAGAGACCCAATCGTCTATCGATATTGATGATGATGGTACCGTTAAAATTTACGCCGACAATAACGACGCATTGCAAGCAGCGATTCTGCGCGTAATGGGTATTGTTGCTGAAGCAGAAATTGGTGCGATCTACGAAGGTACTGTGGTGCGTATCGTAGACTTCGGCGCATTCGTAAACTTCCTGCCAGGCAAAGACGGTTTGGTGCACATCTCTCAAATCGCCGACGAGCGCGTAAACAGCGTGAGCGATTATTTGAAAGAAGGCCAGGTTGTTAAAGTGAAGTGCCTCGACGTAGACCAACGTGGCCGCATCAAACTTTCAATCAAAGAAGCTTTGGCTGAAGAGTCTGGTGCAGCGCCTGCGGCGGAATCTACAGAAGAATAATTTCTGGTGATGTAATAAAAACGCCCGCAGATTGCGGGCGTTTTTATTTATAGCGTATTTAATATACCTCGATCAACTCCAGGCCATAAACGGGTTCAGCACCCTATACCAACCGGTAAATTTCAGCGGTGCATTTAACACGGTTAAACAAATACAATCTTCATTTTGCAATGCGGTTGGGCTGTGTTTGTGGCTGGCATCGCGCGCGATAAAATCACCTTCGTGATAAACACCCAGCTCGTCAGAGAATCCGCCGCTTAAAATAACGGTGTACTCAAAACCTTTGTGTGTATGCATGGGCACTTTTGCACCGGCGCTGATTTTTTGCAGAGCAATCTGAAAACCTTTTACGTTGATGAGCGAGGTTAAATCAAACTTGCTGATTTCTTTTGTTTGGCGTTGCCAAGGTAAATTTGCTAGCGATGTAGGCAAATAGCGCAACAACGGATTGGTAAAGTGTTGAATCGATCTGTCGCTCGGTGTTGGTTCCATTTTCACTTTTACGGGAGCACTGTGGTCGTGCGACTCCAGCGATGCCATGAGCGTTTCAAATGCGTCGTCATCGGTGCTGGCGGGTTTGATAGTTTCCAGTAGCGCACCGCCCAGGTGATTCAAATTTTTTACATGCTGGCGGCAGTCGTGACAAAAACACAAATGCATCGCTACCGCGAGAGATTCCGGAATACTGCAGCTTCCCGCTGCATAATTCATTAAGGTCATATCATCGGGATGATAGGCACTCATATTTCTTTAGCCTCGAACATAACACGTAATTTTTGCAGCGAAAGACGCAAGCGACCCTTCACCGTACCCAAAGGAATGTTTAACTCCTCAGCCACTTCCTCGTGGGTTTTACCTTCGTAGTAAACTTTGCGCAGGGCGATCATTTGCTCTTCCGGTAATTTCTCGAGCGCCGCTGTTACAAATTTTTCAGTCGATAGATTCTGGATCGAACAAATGGTGGTGTCCTCGGTTGGAATCTGCCACAGGTCTTCTGTCTCAATCACAACTTCAGCACGCGTGCGATTTAATTTGCGCAAGATATCAATTCGCTGGTTGCGCGTAATAGTAAAAACCCAGGTCGATACCGATGCGAGCGATTCGGAATATTTTTCCGCATTGCGCCATACGCTGGTCATCACTTCCTGCACCAACACTTCGGCGTGTTGGCTAAAGCCCTGGTTGATCGCATAGGCTTTGATGCGCGGTGCAAAGTGTTGGTAGATCGCGCGGAATGCCGCTTTATCATCATGCTCGGCTACACGTGCCAGCAGCGCCCCCCAATCGGGCGAGTCATTTGTGGCGGTAGAGTCATTCATTGACACGGCCTTTTTAGTCGTCATGTGAAGTCTCATTATCGCTTACCAGTGGTTTTTAGATAGCCCGATTTTTCATTAATACGCAGCGCTATTTACCGCAGATCATTTCAACCAATGCGTTCCCCTTATTTTGCCAGGCAATGCTGGTTTTCATATTCCGATACATTTTTTCTCGCCGCTTTTTGATCCTTACAGAAATTCGCCCCGTAATGCATTTCGCTAATACCGACCCGACACGACGGGTTTTACCTTTCATCTAATATTAACGACATGTTGATTCGTCAACAGGAGGTAGGGAAATGAAACTAATCAGAGGTATTTTTCTTGCGTTGTTAAGTCTTGCTCTCGTCGCTTGCGGCGGCGATGACGATAAAGAAAAAGTGAGTGTATCCATTAGCCCAATGACAGTAACAATCAAGGCTGGTACCGCGCAGACATTCCTTGCGAGTGTTGCTGGTAGTAAAAATACAGCAGTTACCTGGAAAGTCGATGAAGCCAATGGTGGCATGGTGACTGCCGGTGGCGTTTACACAGCACCACTTACCGCCGGTACTTATCATGTAACAGCGACTAGCTCGGCCGATACCAAAAAAAGTGCGACCGCAACGGTCACAGTAACGCCGCTCGACAAAACCATGGTGCGTGTATTCCACGCATCGCCCGATGCGCCCAAGGTGAATCTGTGGGTGAATGATGCCGTTGTTGCTTCAGGTTTGGATTACCAAAAATCGACCGGGTATCTCGCGCTGGATGAAGGCACCTACAAAGTTGCAGTTGAAGGTATTATTCCCGGCGGCAACGCGGTGGTGATCGGTCCGGTTAATTTGCCGTTGGCAGGTAAGACGGACTACGACGTTATTGCCGTGAACAGCGTGGCGAGTATTGAACCGCTGGTCATCAACGATACCGGCAGCCTGAGCGACACTACCAAAGTGCGTGTGCGTGTAGCGCATCTGGCTGCTGCTGCGCCCATGGTGAAAGTATTTGTGACGGCTCCCGGTGCGGACCTGGCATCCGCCAATGCCCTGGGTAGCTTCTCGTTCAAGGAAACCTTGCCGGCGGTCGAGGTAGCTGCTGGTGCTTACCAGATCCGCGTCACCCTCGTCGATAACACGCTGGTATTCGATTCCGGCACGGTGAATCTTGCTGCAGGAAAAGACCTGTTGGTTGGAGCTGTGCCGAATGTGGGTGCGGGTTCGTCACCGATCAACCTGGCGGTGTTAGATGGTGCCGAGGTGGCGCTACTTTACGATCAATCAGCCGGGGCCCGGCTGCGTGTCATCCACAATGCGGCCGATGCGCCGGCGGTGGATATCCTGGTGAATAACGGTACCACTCCAGCCATCGCCAATCTCGCTTTCCCATCCAGTACCGATTACGTTAGCCTGCCTGCTGCCTCCTACAATTTCAAGGTGACACCCGCAGGCACGCTCACCCCGGCGGTAATTGATGCCGATGTTGCATTGGTAAACGGGATGGAATACAGCCTGTTGGCGGTGGGTACGCTGGCGACGATAGAGCCATTGGTGTTGCTCGATAATAATCGTGCTGTTGCCACCGAGGCCAGGGTGCGTCTGGTACATGGTTCGACGCTGGCGGGCAACGTCGATATTTATGTGGTCGCTGCCGGTACTTCCATCGCTGACCAAACTCCGGCATTTGCCAATATCCCGTTGAAGGCAACTACCGGATATGTATCCCTCGCTGCAGGCAACCACGATGTGGTAATTACCCCCACCGGCCAACCGGGTACAGAGGCGATCAAGGCCACGCTGATGCTCGAGAAAGGAATGGTCTATACCGCCATCGCGCGCGATGGCATTAACCTGACGTTGCCGCTCGACGTTATTGGCCTGGATGGCCTCGCTCCCTGATGGTTGGTTTATCGATAAAAATACCCGGATTCGTCCGGGTATTTTTTTGCCTGGCGTTTCTCCGGCCGCCGCAAATATTTATCTCTTCGCTTGCCAGGATTGGATTTGTGTATTAGTGTACTAATACACCATCCGCATCGGATGATGACAATACCTATCCTCTATCCAGGGAGTGAATGATGAAATCCTGTTGTAAATTAATTATCGGTTTATTGGTATTGCTCAGTGCGTCAGCCAGTGCTGAAACCAGCCTCTATGAAATTACCAAGGGCGGCCAAAAAATTTATCTCGGCGGTACTATCCATGTGTTGCGCAATAGCGATTATCCGCTTCCCGCTGAATTTGATCAGGCCTATGAACGTGCAAGCATCCTGGTGTTTGAAACAGATATGAAAAAAGCCAGCTCACCTGAATTTGGCCAGCAGATGGCGCAGGCATTCAAATACAGCGATGGCAAAAAGTTATCCCGGGATTTACAGCCAAAACTCTGGAAAGAATTGCAAGCATTTGCCAACGAGCGCCAATTCCCGCTCGAACAAATGAGTATGTTCAAGGCGATGTTTGTCAGCCTGACATTGTCAGTAGCCGAAATGCAGCGGAAAGGTTTTGGTGTAGGGCAGGGGGTAGATTCCTACTTCTATCAAAAAGCCATTCTCGACAGTAAAGCCATCCAGGAAAAGGAAACGACTGATGAGTTCCTGGTGCAATAGAAGTTACACGCCGATATTGATGCAAATGAAATTATCAAAGGAACCAAGCGTGATCGCAGGTTTATCAGCAGCTGTTGATTGCGCGTAACCAGGCCTGGCTGCCCAGGATCGAACAGATGTTTGCCTCGCGCGAAGTAGAGTTGGTGTTAGTAGGCAGTTTGCATCTTTCCAGTAAAGAAGGTTTGCTCGCACAATTGGAACAGCGTGGCTATAAAGTTAAGCCATATCAAATAACAAAATAATTTTCGCGCTACTTTTTGCCAAGGAGTTTCCATGCCAGTCCCGGTATCGTTAAATAATCTTCAACGTCAATTCGGTGGCGTCACTGTATTAAAAGGAATCAGCACACAGGTATTGCCGGGCCAGGTAATTGCGCTGCTCGGTAAAAATGGTTCGGGTAAAACGACTTTGCTGGAAACAATTTTGGGGTTCGGCTTTCCGTCCGCTGGCGCGGCAATGCTTTGGGATATCGCTGCGACTAAAATCGACGGCGACATAAAACAGCGAATTGGCTTTGTACCCCAGCAGGACGAATTGTTGCCGAGTTTGACGGTGCAGGAACACCTGAATTTATTCAAGGCGTTCCGAACTCACTGGAACCAGGCGTTAGTGGATAAATTAGTGGCGGAGTGGCAGATACCTCTGCGGATCCAGAGTGGAAAAATGTCGGTTGGTCAGCGACAAAAATTATCAATTCTATTAGCGATCGCCCATGAACCGGATCTGTTGGTACTGGATGAGCCTGTTGCCAGCCTTGATCCGCTTGCGCGGCGTCAGTTTCTGCAACAGTTGGTAGATATCGCTACGGATGAACAGCGCGCAGTCATTTTTTCCACCCATATTGTTGGTGATGTAGAGCGTGTTGCCAATCAAGTCTGGATGCTGCGCGACGGTAGTTTTGATTATCAAGGTGAGTTGGATATTTTAAAAGAGTCGATAGCGCGAGTGACCCTGGTTGCTGACCAGCCGTTTCCCGCCACTATCAATTTACCCCATGTACTCAACCAAAAAATTCAGGGCAATCGCGCGGTGTTTACTTTTTCCACTTGGGAAACCGGACGCGAACAGCAACTTGCACAACAATTTTCTGCCCGGGTGCAGGTCGAATCCCTTGGCCTGGAAGATATTTTTTTGGAGATGAATTCATGAGCTCGTCGCTGGTGTTGCAGCAATACTGGCAACTGATTCGCGCACTCTGGCTCCCGCTGTGGTTTATTCGTTGGCTGGCAGCGGCGGAATTCGGGCTGTTAACCATTGGAGGGTTGCTACTCTGGTGGAGCGGTCAACCTGTTGTGTTGATGATTGCCGTAGGTATCGGTTTGGTGCTGATTATGACGGTTGGTATTTTGGTGCCGGGGCAAGTACTCGCATTGGTCAGTAGCAAACAACTCTGTTGGATGCCCGGCCTGCGGATGAAAATTTTTACTTTATTGTTATGTTTTTGCGCCTTGTTGGCCTTTGCCGGTAGTGGTTGGTTAGTGACAATGAAACCAGAGTCGCGGGATTTTACCACCTTGTTTTCGGTAGCTTTTTTATTTTTATCATTTGTTTCTATGGTGATGGTAATTGCGGGCGCATACCTGGGCTTTTTGCAAGTATTGATCGCAGCATTCGTTTGGGTGGCTTCAATTGTTGCCGAGCATTTATTACATATTGAGCTATTAGTCAGTTGGTGCTTGATCATTATTATCTGGACTGGTTTTTATCTCTGGTGGAGGCAATGGCAGCCACGAAAATATCTGGTCAATTATATGACTCTTTCACAAGTCAAAATAAAAGAGCTACACGAACAGCAGTCGGGATTAATGCAATCACTCAGTTATTCCCTTTCATCTCCTCCAGGGAGCCTGGCAGGGACCCTATTGTTAACGACATCTGATGGATCCGCCACACTCATAAAGCGTGAGTTCGGCTATTTTTTATTGATTGCGCTCACTGCTGTCTTGACATTTTTCTTTACACGCCAGGTTCCGCAGGAATTTTTGCATCATACGGCTCTGGTATTGATGATTGTCTATTTTTTGTCGCGTGGTTTTCAACTGCAGATGTATTATTACCGAAACCTCTATCGCGTGTGGCTAATATTTGGCGGCACTCGTGCAAAGATTTTTAATTATATTGAAAAACAGTTTGCAGCGCACATGGCAGTTATATTTTTTCCTGCGATGACCGCTGCGGTATTGCTCAATCATTTGTTGGGCGACGCAGGCATCAATGTAGTAGTTCTGCTTTTTGCCGGGTTGATCAGTGTGTTGTTACTGGCGCAGCTGTTTTATGTAAGTTTGATTATTTATATAAAAAGCACCGCGAGTATTGTCTGGCTAAATTGGTTGGTTGCGGTCCTGACGATATTTTTTATGTTGCTTATGGCATATTTCGATTTGTTGCTGGGCACCAACGTTCGTCAAGCCAGCGGAGATTATTGGTTATTCTGTGCGATATTGGCGTTAATGGTGTTGGCAATGCGCGGATGGGTTTTACAATGCTGGCGACACATTAATTTTATCAAGGTGAAAAGTTAATGTTCACCCTTAATCCCCAGTCCGGCATTCCCATTTACCGGCAGCTCGCCGAGCAAGTCCGGCGTATGGTTGCCGGTGGACAATTAAGAGAGGGCGACGAATTGCCCTCGGTACGTGAATTGGCGCTGGAGCATGCGGTAAACCCCATGACGATTTCCAAAGCCTATAGTTTGTTGGAAGCGGAGGGGGTGTTGATGCGGCAGCGCGGCAAGCCTATGCAGATTGCGCCGCAGAAAAAGCAACAACACTCGCAACAAGCGCGGTTGCTACACCTGCGGCCCCAGCTGGAACAGTTGGTATTGTCAGCGCGACAACTGGAAATAACTGATGAGCAACTGGTGGAAAGTTTGCGCCAGTTGCTTGCGCCATAATTACGGGGTTACAAAATGATTTTTCTGTTGCTGTTTTTAATTGTGGGGGAATGAAAGGATGAATATCTCTTGGCCTGCCTATGGAATTTTGTGTTTGTTGATGCTAGGTTTTTTGCCGGCATGCAGCGAAAAAACAGATCCTGATTCCGCCGCGGTTTCAATTCTAAAACTCTGTCCTGGTTTCGTTGAAACTGGAAAGCCGCCGTTGGTCTATGGCGCAGAGTGCGGTGAGCTAACCTTGAAGGAAGATCCTGCTGATGTGGCTAGCACTGATATTCAGGTAGCGATTCTACGTTTGCCCGCGATCAGCCCGGTGCCGGATGCCGATCCGCTATTTTTGATTCAGGGCGGTCCCGGTGGATCTTCGATCGATATGGCCAACATGATCCACGGTTTTTTTGCCGATGTGCGCAAAAATCGCGATTTGGTTTTTGTGGACCAGCGCGGTACCGGCAAATCCAATCCGCTGCGCTGCGAACAGTTGACACCGGACGATTTGAAATTGCCGGAAGCTGTACAAACTGAAAAACATCTTGCACTGATGAAAAGCTGCGCCGAAAAATATCAGGCCAATGCAAAATTTTATACTACGGTTTACGCTGTGCAGGATTTGGATGCAG
>JAJQJO010000322.1 GCA_021323495.1 Cellvibrio sp.
CTTGCAAATGATGCTTCTTTAAAATAGATAATTAATCCGGGTATTCATTTTCATTGGTGCAGAATGCTGACTTCCGATGCCGCCAACAGGAGGGAACCAACACCATAAAGCTGGGTATCCTCTGGTAAGATTTTTTCAGGCGATGCCCCCACTTGTTGAACCCAGCCCAACTTGCCATTTGCATCAACTGCACTGGCGAGCGCATTCCATCCGGTTGCAACAGCGGGTAAATAGTCAGCGCGCGCCAGCAATCCATTGTTGATCCCCCAAGCAAGGCCAAAGGTCATAAAACCAGTGCCACTGGTTTCGGGCACATTGAATTCATCTTTATCCAATAATGAGGAGGGCCAGAAACCATTGGGTTGTTGCAGCTTGACCAAACTCGCCGCCATGGTTTTAAACAGCTGCTCATATTTTTGTTTGCGCGGGTCGCTGGCTGGAATTTGTTCAATCAATAACGGCAAACCTGCAAATACCCAACCGTTGCCACGGCTCCAGAAAATTTTCTTATCGTTTTTACTGCGACGCTCAAAAAAGCGGCCATCGCGATAAAAAAGATGCTCCTCTTTATCAAATAAATAATCGATAGTAGCCTGGTATTCTTCATCCACGTAATTTAGATATGCTGGATCACCGGTTAGCTTTCCTACTGCAGCCCAGACTGGCGGCGCCATAAATAATGCATCGCACCAACACCAGCGGCGCTGACAAGTCGCTTCGCCTTGATGGGTTGGGTCAGATGCATATACAAGACTATGGGTAGCGCGATTTGCCATAATCTCTTTAAATACTTTTTGTGTTGGTGCAATCAGATTGAGGTCATTTTTGCGCGCTGCGACAGCGGCGTAGCTAAAACCAATGACCTGATCGTCGGCATGCCAGTTTTTTTCGCCAAGCTGCCAATGATTAGCTTCCCCTTTGGCAACTAAGGCTTGCAGGTAATAGGGATTATTTGTGCGCATTGCCCAGCGGTCCAGACCGACATAAAATGCACCTTGAATCCAGCCACGAGGATTTTCCGTATGAGCGCGAAAGGTGCGTATATAGCTGAAAGAATTCATGTGCGCTAACTGCCAATCGGCCGCACGATTGGCAACTTTGGTTACCGTAGAAGATTTAATTGAAGTTACAGGTTTGTGATTGGCGCAACCAACCAACAAAAGAAACAGCGAGAAGTGCGCAACATAATAAAATCGGGGCAGCCTATGGCAAAACGAAAACAATTTATTCATACAAATAACCCATCCAAGAAGCAGTCATTATTGCGGTTAAGTCAGGACTCTTTTCCAAGACAGTGCAGCTCATGACAGCCTATTCGTGAAAAAATGTTTGATGGAGTTTTACCCTAACAATGATCGGGAGTGTGCAGCGATGCTGCAGGCCATAAACAAAAAAGCAGCCTCAGGGCTGCTTTTTTGTTTGAAGGAAAATCTCACATGCTGTTGTCAATTACTCAGCGTAAACCGGGAATTTCTTGCACAGTTCGGATACTTTGGCTTTGACATCAGCGATAACCGCATCCGCATTACCTGCTTCCAGCGCATCAAAAATATCGCAGATCCAGTTGGTCAACTGCACACATTCGGGCTCACCAAAACCACGGGTAGTAATGGCAGGCGTGCCTACACGGATACCGGAAGTCACAAAGGGTGAACGCGGATCGTTAGGTACCGCGTTTTTATTCACAGTGATATGCGCTTTACCCAATGCTTCGTCGGCATCTTTACCACTATATGACTTGCCAATCAGGTCAACCAACATCAGATGGTTTTCAGTACCACCGGAGACAATCTTAATGCCGCGCGACAAGAAAGTTTTTGCCATCGCTTTGGCGTTGACCACAACTTGTTGTTGATAGGCTTTGTATTCGGGTGTCATAGCTTCTTTAAAGCTGACCGCTTTGGCAGCGATCACATGCATCAATGGACCACCCTGACCGCCGGGAAATACCGCTGAGTTCAGCTTATTCTCAATCTCTTCATTGGCCTTGGCGAGGATGATACCGCCGCGTGGGCCGCGCAGGGTCTTATGGGTAGTTGAAGTGGTTACGTCAGCGATTTGCACCGGGTTGGGATAAACCCCGGCGGCAACCAAACCGGCTACGTGTGCCATATCGACGAACAAGTACGCACCTACTTTGTCGGCAATATCGCGGAAACGCTGCCAATCCATAATTTGCGAATAAGCGGAAAAACCGGCCACGATCATTTTTGGTTTGTGCTCCAACGCCAAACGCTCAACCTCGTCGTAATCCACCAGACCGGTCTCGGGATTTAAACCATATTGCACAGCATTGTAAACTTTACCAGAGAAGTTCACTTTGGCACCGTGGGTCAGGTGGCCACCGTGCGCCAGGCTCATACCTAAAACGGTATCGCCCGGGGCACAAAGTGCCGCGTAAACGGCATTGTTAGCCTGTGAACCTGAATGTGGTTGTACGTTGGCATAATCTGCGCCGAACAGCTCTTTCGCACGGGCAATCGCGAGGGCTTCGGTCACATCCACGTATTCGCAGCCACCGTAGTAACGCTTGCCCGGATAACCTTCAGCGTACTTATTGGTCAGCTTGGTGCCTTGGGCCGCAATCACCATCGGGCTGGTATAGTTCTCCGAGGCAATCAACTCGATATGCTCTTCCTGGCGCTGGCCTTCGCTTTGGATGGACGCCCAGATTTCGGGATCAAAAGAAGCAATAGTTTGGTTTTTATCAAACATAGGTAAGTCCTGAGTTGACCTGCGAGCCGCAACAGCTGGCCGAGGGTATGGATGGGAAGGGGGAAAATTTAGGCGCGCATTGTACACCAGGCACCCAAAAAGCTTCTACGCAAAAAATTCATGCAGGGCGCCAATTCCATTCATAGAAAAGCAACCCCTAAACCAACCCGCCAAGGCGCACCAGAACAGAGCAAAACTGATGGGAAATAGACATCAAGTCTATTTTTCCCCATTTATTATCCGTAAAAAAACGGCAATAAGGCGCCAGGACACCGTTACAAAAAGGGATAAAACCGATTTTCCCCAGATTTTTGTCAAATCCTGCCAAATAGGCCTCGCTTTTGCTACAGCAAACGCAAACCTGATTTTTTATACTCGCTGACAGGTTGTTATTGATTCATTAAGGACACAATTAATGTTTGGCTTTCGTAGATGGGTACAAAGTATTTGTTTAGGTGTTGCAGCAGTAGCTGCAACATGTGCACAGGCGCAAACCGCCGGAGAGCGGAGCTATAGCATAGGTGCAGGTGACGAAGTTCGCGTCACCGTTTATGGGCAACCGGAACTGACTGCAGATGGTCAGGTAAGCGCTACAGGCATGATAGTAGTGCCGCTTTTAGGTAATTTGTCGATTGCTGGTAAAAGCAGTGCCGAGGCTGCTTACACCATTGCCGAGCGCTACCAACAAGGTAATTTTCTCAAAAACGCCCAAGTGAATGTACTTGTTACCAAGTACCGTAGCCAAATAGTGGCCATCCTGGGCAAGGTAAATAACCCTGGCAAGCTCGTGCTTGAGGGGCCAACCAGCCTGACCCAGGCGTTGGCTTGGGCAGGTGGCATAGCGGCTAACGGGAGCGAACGTTTGATCCTTACGCGCATTTCAAAAAATGGCCGTCAGGAGCGTACTGAATACGATCTGCAAAAATTGCTTAATTACGATGCTGATGAATCGCCAACGGTGTGGCTGCAGGATGGCGATACCCTCTACGTGCCCAACGCCGGGCGTTTTTATGTTAACGGCGAAGTGCATGCGCCAGGAATGTATCCGCTCGACAGACCTTTGAATGTTATGCAGGCGCTCAGCGCAGGTGGGGGTCCAACAGCAAGGGCGAGCGAAAGCAGCGTCAAACTTTTTCGCCAGCAAGCGGATGGATCGGTAAAAGAGCTGCGCGCCAAACCCGATGAGCGGGTAATGGATGGCGACGTACTGGTGGTCAAGGAAAGTATCTTTTAACGGGAGTTACGTATGAATTTGACTACATTGATAGGTATTTTGCTGGCGCGCAAATGGGTAATTATCGCAACTACCCTGGCGGCGATTTTGGCGGCGGTTACCTTGAATTTACTCACCCCCAAATCCTTTACTGCAGCCACTGATTTGCTGGTCGATGGCCGCGGCCTCGATCCAATTAGCGGTCAATCCCAACCGACGCGCCTGACCGGCGCTTACCTTGCCACACAGGCCGATATCATCCGCAGCCGCAATGTTGCCTCCAAGGTTATTGAAGCCTTGGCGTTGGCTGAAAACCCCGCCATGATCAAAGCGGCAAAATTGACTGGAGAAGCCAAAAGCGATCAACGCCGAATGCTCGGCTTCCTTGCCCAGGGATTGATTGTTACCCCCAAGCGCGATAGTAGTGTCCTGACCATCGCTTTCCAGGCAAGGAATCCGGAGCTCGCCGCGCAACTCGCCGATGCCTTTGCCCAAGCATACATGTACACCAACCTCGAATTGCGTATCGAACCTGCCAAGCAGACTACCGAGTGGTACAACCATCAGCTCACTGGCTTGCGTAACGATCTTATTGACAGGCAAAACGCGCTATCCACCTATCAGGAAGAGCACAA
>JAJQJO010000323.1 GCA_021323495.1 Cellvibrio sp.
CGCTTCGTCCCAGAACGCCGCTTCAATCTTGTGCCCTTCCGGATCGCGCACAAAACAGCCGTAATAAGGTTCGCCATAAAGTGGACGCGGGCCGGGTGGACCATCGCAAGTGGCGCCTGCGGCTATGGCTGCAGTGTAAAACGCGTGCACTTGTTCCTTGTTGTCCGCAATAAAGCCAATATGGAAACCGTTGCCAACACTGGCGGGGTTACCATCGTGCGGAGCGGCGACCCAGAACTCCGGAAATTGCCGCCCGTATGCGGCTGCATTCGGATGTTCCATTAATACTTTCGCGCCGACACTGGGCATTACCGCATCGTAAAATGCGCGCGCTTTTTCATAATCATTAGTGCCTATGGAAACATGTGAAATAACACTGGGGGATGGATTGCTCATGGTTAATTCCTTCTCGGGTTAATTGATTAATCAGTAATGGAATGGTGCTGTTAACGGATGCGTTGATAACTACCCATTTCAGCTTTGATACCCAAACGCGCAATAGTCTCTTGCGCATTGAAACCGGTTTTCTGGTGCATTTCTTTCACCACTACACGTGCACTATCGATAAAGCCGGTATTTTCCCATTCCACCAGGGTCGCCAATACAAATGTGTCCTCGTCGTGGGGTTGCTCCAGTAAAAAATCCTGGATAAAACCGGGCTGTTCATTCAGTACGCGATGGGTTGCTTTAACCCGCGCTAAAAATTCCTCACGCGCCTGATGCGGCACAATGAATCGGTCCAGGCGGTACATCCGTTGGGATGCGGTTGATTCCGACATAACGCTACTCCGATGATGGTTGTGCTTGATATTTTCAACAATACCAAAATAAAGGTGTTATCAACCAAAACCTGTCAGGAGTTTTTTGCTGCGAAAAAAACACCGGGAAAAACAAAAAAAAAGCCCCGGTGATTAGCCGGGGCAAGGGACGTATTGATTAGCAACTTTTGATGATAACGCTCATCTGTCACTATCGTTTGCGGCTCTCGTTTGTAGTCCTCGTTTGTGACCCTCGTTTGTTAGTGCACTTAACGATTAAAGGGACTCAAGGAAACGCAACACATCTTGCTTTTGGGTTGATGACAATGCTTGATAGGCATTTTTAGCAGCCTGGCCTTCGCCACCGTGCCACAGGATTGCCTCTTCAATAGTGCGGGCGCGGCCATCATGCAAATAGCTGTGCACCGGAGTACAAACTTGCGCACCCTGGCCTGCATTGGTAACACCACCGGTCACACAGGCTGACAAGCCCAGGCCCCAGAGCGGCGCGGTGCGCCATTCAGCACCGGTCGCCACACCTTCACCCAGGTTGTCCGCCATATCGGCGCCCATATCGTGCAATAACATATCGGTGTACGGCTTGATCGTCTGGCTGCGCAATTCACCCAATGGATGATACTGGCTGGTCACCACTGACGGTGTATGGCAACCGGCACAACCGAGGCTCGCAAATTGTGTCTCACCGCGTTGCACCGCAGCATCATTCAAGTTGCGCTGCGGACGCACACCGAGGGTTGAAATATATTTCACCAGGTTATTGAGGTGTGTATCTGACAACTCGGACCCGCTAGCACCACAGTCAGTTTGGCTGGAGCCACAATCCGGTGTTGGCATCATGCTGGTCATTACGCCCATATCGGAATTGAATGCTGCAGCGACTTGATGTTTAACACTGGTGGTACCGGCTTTGTAACCAAAACGGCCGAGACGGGTTTGGCCAGATGGATCAACAACACGGTTGGCACGACCGGAAATGCCATCGCCATTGGTATCGTTAATATCTTCTTTGGCCAAAATCGTTGCTTCAGGAATGGCTTCCAACAGACCTATACCCACTAATTGCGGAGCGACGCGCGCCGAGAATCTGGCTGGTGTTACACCACTGAATTGATAATTAGGTTTACGCAGGCCATTGGTTTCGGTCCAGAACGCGATCGACGCTTGCCCTTCGCTTGCAACACCACCGGAAGATTTAGGCTGCAGTGAGCGACCCAGATTCGGATGCGGGTTGCTGTTGATATCCGCCACTTTAAATACCCATTTCTCCAATGGCTGACCAACCGGTGCTGGCGCAGCGCGGCCGTTGCGCACATGGCAACCAGCACAGCGGTCATGTACATAATGCGGACCGGCTTTGCCAACGGTATCGGGGAAGGTGCCGTTATCAACTACATGTTCATCATGTGAACCATCGATAAAAGAGGCGTGGTGGACACGGCGGCCCAATACGAATGGTTGGCCATTGATTGACGCAAGGTTGGTTGCCATCTGGATGAAATGGTTATCCGGCTCGTTGGAGTGGTTGTACGGCAGGGTTGTTTTACCACCCAGCCAGGCTTTCTCCGGAATTTTTACCGAATCTTTCCGACCACCAAGGGTGCCGAAGTTGCCGGTAATATCCCATGGCACCAGGCCTTCACCCACGATATAAAGATAAGTGGTGCCGTAATAGGCCGAACGGCCGTGCGGAACACTGTGGTCGAGGAATTGGCTCAATTCAAATTCGAGCTTGTCACCGATCTGGATATTGCGACCTTCACGCGCGTTATAGCTGCGCTCTTTGTAGTAATTAAAATCATTGATTACATTCATGGTGCCGTTATCGTGGTATTCGGCCACGGTGCCAACACCGCGATAGAACCAGCGATTTTCCGCTTCGGTATCGCTCAAGCGGAATTGCGTTACTACATTCATGCGCACGGTGCTGCCACCTTTAGCAACGTAATCGACAATCTCGATGGTTGCAGTGCGATGCTCCCAATAAAAACTGAGGAAGTGATCGTAGGCCTGGAACTGGTCTTCTTTTGCATGGCGGTCGCGGCCACGGTCAGCGATGCGTGTTACCAATGCGTCGCCACGGTCAAACTGGATCGCACCTTCAAGGGTGGTCGATGAATTATATAAAGGAACGATATTGCCAAGGCTCGCCGCAGAAGAACTGGACGGTGCTACTGATGTGGCAGTCGAGCTGCGCGATGAACTGGCCGGCACGCTTGAGGGCGCGACCGAACTGCGTGAAGAACTCGATGGAATCACTGAGCTACGTGATGAACTTGATAACGGAGTGCTGGATCTTGATGAGCTGGCGACTGCGCCGACTGAATAGTTTTGCCAGACGGTGTCCTGCCCTGCCCCCGAGCGGATAATGGTGAAATTAATACTCACCACATCACTTGCTGCCAGGTTGGGAATGTCATACGTCCATACATTTCCCGACACATTCATGCGCAGGTTTTGCTGTGCACCGTTATTGATGCGGTAATGGATATCAACAATATCCGCCTGGGTTACCGTCGCACGCAAAGTGGTGCTATTGAGCGTGGTGACGCAACCGAGATTGCAATTGCCGGCAACGGAACTGGACGAGGACGAAGCTGCAGGCAACGCACCGAATACATCCATTTCAAAAATCGAGTAGCCCCAGGTATTACCGCTACTGCGGGTCAAGGCATTCATCCGCACATAGCGCCAGGTACCGCTGAGGCCGACCGTGTCGGTGCGGTTACCAAAAGTGCCGCCGGTGCGCAGGCTTAATTGCGTCCAGGTAGAATTGTTATTGGAGCCAAGGATTTCATAGCTCGCGGCATTCGCTGCTTCCCACAAAATTACCACCTGGTTAAGTACATAGGCTTGCCCCAGATCAAGCGTAAGTGAACTGGGGGAAACACCGTGGCTGGACTCCCAACGCGTAGTGCCGATGTTATCAATGGCATAACTGGCGGGTTGTAAATTGCTACTGCCAGTGGCAGAGACCGGATTGATATTAGTGGTTTGTGCATTGATGGATTGCATATACAGGCTGGTACTGACGAGCGTGAGTAATGCGCAAACGGCACGGCGACCGATTTGAATTATTCGCATGTGATGTTGCCTCTTTGTTAGATATTATTCTTCCGGGATTAAGTTGTGAGGTTGGATCGCCCAATTAACAGCAGCACGCAGCAGGACGGGGAACCAACAGTTGATAACACACATCCCTACAGGTTAAATCCAGCTTCACTGCTGTTATGAGTTCCATAAACACAACCAGGCGGGCGAAAATCCAAACCGGTTCAGTAGCGCTTATGTAGTAGCTCGAGGATGAGTGTAGAGCGAGGCGAAAAACCTGTCGTCCCACTAAAGAATTGGCGTTAAGTGAGCTTTATAAATGTGAACTTGTGGATACATTCGTGTGTATTGGAAACACAACGGGTCAAAAAATGGCCAATAATCCACACAAAAACAACCCTGTCGGTGGCTGCACAGCACTGTCCCACCTCCTAAAACTGCCAGGTGGGACGGGGTAATCCTGACGTGAACTGGACGAACGCCTCCCTGACGAAACCCGGACGTTGACTAGCTCCGTGTACTCTCCTGCAAAAAATAATCAAATATTCCTATACATACCAAAGCGTTCGCCGAGTTTGTTAGAATCACCACCACAAAAAATTCCATAGAGAACACACCCATGCTGATCCAAGCCCCTATTTCACTCGGCGAACTTATCGACAAAATCACTATCCTGGAAATCAAAGCCGTTAATATCGGCGATGCGGCCAAGCTGAAAAAT
>JAJQJO010000324.1 GCA_021323495.1 Cellvibrio sp.
CCAGTCCCAATTGAACTGGATGCACCAAAACTAAATGCCGGTGTGGATTTCATCATCGCTGCACTCACTCCAACGCTGGCAGATGCACTAATGCCCGCGCTGATACCCAAACCTCCACCTAACGAAGCTCCCGCTCCGATGCCCGCTCCAACGCCTATGCCACCACCGATTCCTGCCGATGCGCCCATGCTGGCGCCCGCCGAAAATCCAACCCCCGCAGATACGCCCACACTGGCGGACAAACTGGCACTGGCCGATAAACTGGGCACAGCTAACGCAGAGGTCGATGGCATACGCGGTGATTCAACACCGTTGTACATAGAAGTGTCGCGCCAATTTTTTGAGTCTTGTCCGGCATCCTGATTCGCTTGTTGCGGTGATGCGCTATCACGTCCAAGGCGCGGCGTATTGCGTCTTGCGTGTTTGGCATCATCCGATTCAAACTGGAAACGGCTCTCGGTCATTTTGATGGAAACAGTCGCGCGCAACGGCGTGCCTTCCCAGGAAAATAATTCCAGCGTCTCATCAAAACTTTCCATGATGCCAACGAAAATAAAAGTTCCCCAAACAAACATACAGCGTTTGGGTTCTGCATTTTCATCGCCCTCGTTGGGCTGTTTCATAAACTCATTGGCAATAGCGCCGGTGTACTGGCGCACATCTTTGCGCACCGAATTGCGTGGGTCGAATTCAATGCTCGAATCAAAAATCAATTCCACGCTCAGCGACGATGAACTTTTATCAACATACTGTGCAGCGCGGCTGTTGCCACTGCGTTCGTTTTCCTTAAGTGAATTTGCCAAAGTCACTTTAAGCGTGCTGGGATTAAACATAACGCTAATCCCGTCACCACTGCGCTCTGGTCGATCAATGGGACCTGATACGTTAAAAATTTTGGCTTTTTCAATTTCGCTCATGGATTATTTCGGCGCTGGTTAACCAGACGCAGCCTCCAATGTCAGGCTTTCATGGATCAAGGTAACTTCCTCGATCGCAACCTGGCTCGCCGTTGACGACAAATCTGCACCCTTGAAGCGAGTCGGCAATACTCCATCCAGTTTCCAGGTCATAACCGGTTTGGCATTGCCTGAGGTATCTACTTCACCGCCCAGCACTTTGATAGTGCCATGCAAACGGTAGCCATAATTTTGGCCGCGGGTCACTGCATCAAACCACAGCCAGAGATCATTAATTTTGGTTACACCGCGCTTCAGCACTATGGGTGTAAACCGTGTTTGTCCGACCCGTTGGATCTCACCCCAGTTGCGTCCACCTTCCTGGATTGCGCGCGGCTCCATGGTTAACTCCAGCCCGGTCACTTCGCTGAAATAACCACGACACAGCAAATCCGATTTACTGCGGTGATACAGGCTCACCTCAAAACGGAAGGGAACAAATTCAGACACGGTTCACCCCCGCCTGCCATTCACCATCGCGGTTAACAAACGTGATAATAATTTTGTCGATGGGATAAGCCGGAGCAATTTCAATATCAAACGCAATCACATTTTCTGCACTGCTGGCGCGGGTAATACGGAAAGCATCTTCCGGTGAAGCACCACGTAAAGCACCAGCGCGATATAAATCGAGGAAAAAACGTTCCAACACTAATTGTGGACGTGGGTCTTGCGGGTCGACGTTAAAAATTAAATGATCACCCAGTTCACGTAATTCACGCACCAGGTAACCCAGAAAGCGCACCACTTCTGCCGAACGCAAACCACTCAGCCGCTTGCTGTAATCGCTATTAATACCGGGCAATAAATAATCATCGCGATGCAGTGCTGGCACTAGCAAACGCTCATCATCCAATTTTAATTTTCCCGCTTTGAGATTGATAATTCCTATCCCGGGAGTTTCACGCAGCGAGATAGTTTCCTGGATATCTACTTTGGGAAAAGGTTGCGCCAGTGAAATAAGCGGTTGCATAGCGACTGAGCGCCACGCACCATTGACCGCAACATTTTTAGCGATAGCACCGGCAAGTACACCGACAGGACTTGAAATACGATCGCCCTGGCGCAAATAAGGAAATACCATTTGTACCTGGCGTAACAAATGCGCGTTTGCCGTTTTACGTGCATCATCCAACAAGGTTAAAGCTTCTAGATCCGCTACCGGGCTGGCCAGGCTGTTGCTATAACTCAACGGCAACGTCACTATAAATTGAATATCAGAACGCTGGGGACTGGAGAGCTGCAATAAACGGCGCAATACGGTGAGCATCGGCTGCACCGGCAATTCAGCAAACAATTCACTTGTCTGGCGCCGTTCGCGATGACCATCATCCAGCAAGGTACCCAGAGGTAAAAATACCGGCTCCGGATTTTCCAAACGTTTGCGTGGGATATCGGGTAATTGTGCAGGAATTTGTAAGCGCTCTAAATCCGGCATCACTACCAGACCCAGGCGGTTAACGACCAACAAGCTGGCCAAACCGCGCAGCTTATCCACATCCAGTAATGATTGTGGTTGTTCAGGTAAAAATCCCGCGATACCTTCTGCTTCAGGCACACGCACCAACCAGAGTTTTTCACCGCCGTTGGTAAAAAAATCATCCACTGCCTGAGGCAACCATGCACGTGTGCCGGCGAGCACACTGCCGTAATGGGTTGATGTTGTGCGCGCTAGCGGAAAAATATCATCAAACTCGGCTGTCGAATGCAGTGGCATTGGCAAGTGCGAAACACTGGTATCCAATTGGTCCAATAATTTTTCAATCTCTTTCTGCGCTACTGCATTGGCTCGCGCAACTGCAATATCATTTACCAGCGTGTTGATTTTTTCGAGCCGCGCCGCAAAACCTGCCTGGCGAATCTCGTTCACTAATTCCGTTAATGCCAGCAAGCGTTCAATGCGCACCCGCCCCGGGCAATGCCCAAGCATGCCTACCTCCAGTGCCACTTGCCTGCGCACTGAAGGACGGGGATTTAATTGAATGCGTGCACCAAGGAATTCCATAACCTGTTACCGCTAAAAGCTACCGATAAGGAAATTAACCATCGAGCAGGAATTATTCCTGCTCGATATGTTCTACCGCCAACACCAGCTCTTCGATGGCAACATCATTGCCACCTTTAGCGGTCAAGGTTGGGCCGGTCCATTTAATTGGCATAGCGCCAATTAATTTCCAGGTAACCACCGCTGCTGTGTTAGCGGGATTCTCATCGGTCAGTTTGATTTGCACATTGCGTTTTGCATTCACATCGCCCTGGCGAACCTGTTGCAACCAATCATAAATATTGCTTGCGCCAATCACACCGCGCTTCAGGGTCACATCACCCGCTTTGGTGATCGCCGGAACTTTGGTAACGTAATTGGTTTTGGCATTGCCATTGCGATATTCCGCAATGGTAATTTCAGCGTTCAGCCCGGAGACTTCAGAAAATCCACCCAGCACTGTGGCTTCACTGCCATCACCCAAATTCACCAGATAATTGAATACGCTATAAGGGGTTTCTCGTAATTCAGCCATGAAAATGGTCCTCGTTTATACAACAGGTTTTAATCGTTCATCACTCGCCACTCCGAGGGATGTGCAAGACATCCCGCGCGGTGACCATTAGGCATCGGCAGTTTTTTGGCCGATGCGGAAGATCACAAACTCAGCCGGTTTGAGCGGCGCAACACCGATCTCACAGACCAGGCGGCCATTATCCAAATCGTTTTGAGTCATGGTGCTGCGATCGCAGCGGACGAAGTAAGCCACTTTTGGAGTTGGCCCGAGCAAACGACCGTTAAACCATTCGCTGTAGAGGAAATCCTCGACGGTGGTGCGCACATTCGCCCAGAGGCGTTCACCGTTAGGCTCAAACACCACCCATTGCGTTGACTTCTCAATGGAGCGTTCGAGATACAAAAAATAACGGCGGACGTTGATATATTTCCATTCCGGATCACTCGATAAAGTTCTGCCACCCCATACCCGATGACCGCGACCAAGGAATGAACGCAAACAGTTAATGCCTTCCGGATTCAACAATTCCTGTTGGAAACGATTGATGTCCTGTGCAAAACCCAAAGCCCCAATTACCGGTTCGTTAGCAGGCGCTTTATGGACACCGCGCTGCACATCGGTATTGGCATAAACCCCGGCGATAAATCCGGCAGGCGGTACAGAAATAGTATTGCGAACCCCACTGGGATCAGCAGCAATAACCCAGGGGTAATAAAGTGCGAGGCGGCTATCATCGAATTGCGAACGGAAATCGCGCACTTCAGAAAGCGACATGCCATCGCGCGCATCAACAATACCTACGCGGTAACGCATTTTGCGGCAGTGCTTTTGCATTTCCACCACAATCGCCTGATGATTGGTTACATCAGCAGCCGCAGCCGGTGCCAGCACAATGGCGATATCTTCAAGATCTTCAAAAGCGGAGAAGCCGGTGTTGCCATTGACCTCATCAATTTCGCCACCGTAATCAATCGCAACCGGTGCAGCTCCATCAGTACCACCTGCCAGCGTAATCAGATAGCGGGTTCCTGTGAGCGGATTTAACAGTGGGTTCAAGGCTGTGGCATCAAACAAACTGTACAGCGCTG
>JAJQJO010000025.1 GCA_021323495.1 Cellvibrio sp.
AAGGGGATTAATTCTGAATTCGGTCCGTATACTGGCACCGGCGAGTATTCGAGCAGCCCGCCAATGCCTTGGGTGTGATCGCGATGGCGGTGGGTGACCAGAATAGCGCTAAGGGTGAGCCGATGGGAGCTGAGGTAATCAATAACCGGAATTGCATCGCCGGGATCTACCACGTAAACATTTTGTCGGGCAGCGCTCGGTTGAATCACCCAGAAATAATTGCTGTCGAGCGCAGGAATAGGGGTAATCGTTAGCACAATTGAACCTCAATAAAGTCTGATCCGTTATTCTACGCCGGTCCTGAAGTATGTTTTAACGTTTAATTTTACCCGGCTTCTTGTGCTAGATTGTGGTGGCCTGGCGAAAGGGCAATAGATTACAGAGGGCAAAAAATGCACCATAAGTTGGTAAAAGCACCGCATCGATTATTGATTCGCTTTTCTGCGTTATGGAAAAAGCGCTTTGGTGTATTGCCACTGAGGGAATCTATTGCTGACGTTACCCAATGGTTTGAGTCACCGCTCGGCCGCGCTTTACTGAAAGAGGAACAGGAGGCAATTTCGGATGGATTGCAGTGCGTGTTTGGCTACCATCTATTACAACTTGGTATTAATGGCCGTTTGGATTTAACTGCAGAAAGTCGTATTTCCCACCGTTTTGTATTGCATCCCCAACTCGAGAGTAACCAACGGCTTGGTGCCTTGGCGGATTTCAATCACCTGCCGCTCGCCGCTGAGTCAATGGATGCGGTGCTGCTCCATCACAGTCTCGATTTCAGCCAGAGTCCGCATCACTTGTTACGCGAAGCGACGCGGATCGTGATTCCCAAGGGGCACCTGATTGTGGTTGGTTTTAATCCCTGGAGTTTGTGGGGATTTTGCGCAAGTCTGGCGCGTATCTTTAAATCCAAGCCGCGTTGGCGCTTCCAGTACTTGCGTCTGGGGCGTTTGTTAGACTGGCTGGAATTGCTTGATGTGGAACCCGTTGCCATTTACCAAGGGTTTTTCCGGCCCCCCTTGCCGCAGGAAACAGCAATTAAACATTTGCATTGGATTGAGCACTGGGGTAAAAGGCTGCGCTTGCCCTGGGGTGGGTTCTATATGGTAGTGGCGCGCAAGGATCATATTCCGTTGATACCTATCAAGCCTGCCTGGCAACAGTATCGCCCTTTGCGAGGTTTGGCCGTGACCAGGATTCTCGGCCCGGCGCCCGGCCTGCGTTCCCATCTCCGCCTTCTATCGCCGCTAATGAGTATGCGCAACAACAGGGTTTAATTTTAAGGTTAAGAACATGCGTCAAATTGTATTGGATACCGAAACTACCGGTCTGGAAACTTCCCAGGGCCACAGGATTATCGAAATTGGCTGCGTAGAGTTGTTTAACCGTCGCCTTACCGGCCGCCACTATCATCAATATATAAAACCCGAGCGCGAAATTGACGCTGGTGCGCAAGCAGTACACGGTATTAGCAATGCCATGCTGGCCGACAAGCCGGTTTTTGCGCGCATTGCCGACGAGTTTTTGCAATTTATTGGCGATGCGGAATTGATCATCCACAACGCCGCGTTTGATATCGGCTTCCTGAATTACGAACTAAATATGCTGCGGCCAGGTTTTGGTAGCATCAGCGATCGCTGTCATATCATCGATACATTACTGATGGCGCGCGCCAAGCATCCGGGCCAAAAGAACAATCTTGATGCGCTCTGCAAACGTTACGGCGTTGACAACTCCCAGCGCGAACTGCACGGCGCCTTGCTCGATGCCGAAATTTTAGCCGATGTCTATCTGCTAATGACCGGTGGGCAAACGGCATTATCCCTGGGCGGCAACCAATCCAAAAATGAAGAGGGTGGGGACCAAAACGCACTGCGCCGTTTGACTATCAATCGCACGCCTTTGCCGGTGATATCTGCCACTCCGGAAGAGCTGGAATTGCATCAACAAAAACTGGTCGCAATAGCCAAAAGTAGCGGTGACAATTGCGTGTGGTTGCGTGAATAGGTGGGATGAACAATCCAGTTCGAAAGCGCTAAGTAGAAAAAATGTACAAGTGAGAGATGTTTGGCAAAGTCCCGGCTTTACTCTGCTTATTTACAGCGCGGCGGTGAAATAACGCCAAACATGGTATAGAGTCAATGTGATTTATGAGTATTGCTTGGCTGGCTGCGCTACGTGGCCATGCCCCAACCCGTTAAGTGACAACACGCCAGGATGTTATTGTGAGCACAACTGAAACCTTAAACCTCGCTTCCCTCAAAATGGTTCAGGACGAACTGGTTGCTACCATTGAGCAATCGGCTATCCGGCTGGAGCAGTTTTCGCAAGATCGCAACAATGGCGAGCTATTGCAAAACTGTATTGATGGCATCAAACAAATTCGTGGCATCCTCAGCTTGATCCAGTTGCGCGGGGTCGATTTGTTGGCCGAAGAGTTAGTCGTCCACATTACTGATATCACCCTCGGTGAAGACGAAAAAACCGATGCAAAACTGGAATTGCTGACCTCCAGTTTTTTTATCCTGCCTCGCTACCTTGAATATTGCACCCAGACCGCACGCAGCATGGCGATGTTACTTATCCCTCACATTAATGAATTGCGTTTAGCCCGCAAAGCGGCCCCGCTTCCCGAGAGTTATTTTTATCCACTCCCCTCGGTAAAAGCGAACCGTAAGTTGGTTGCTGCCCAGCAACTCCCGGAGGATCTGAGTGTGCTGGTGCGTCGTTTGCGCCACATGTACCAAACCGGTTTATTGAATGTACTCAAGAATGTGCAGGCCAAGGCTTCCCTGGGCATGATGACCCGAGCGTTACAGCGCTTGGAAGCTGCCGCAGCGGGTAATGTGCTCAGTAATTTTTGGTGGTTGAGCGGTACCACGCTTGCTGCCATAGCCGAAAAAAATATGCGCCTCACCAAAAGCCGCAAAATGTTACTCAGTGCAATTGAGCGTGAAATCAAGCGCTTTCAGTTTGAAGGTAGTGCGGTGTTGGGGCGTGAGGTTGATCCTGCACTGCAAAAAGAACTGGTTTATTTGCTAGCGCTCTCCCACTCGGAAAATCCGGTGTCCAAAACCGTTTTGGCCGCCTATGGTATGTCTTCATTGATTTATACCGAGGCAGAGCTTGCGCGCGAAATGGAATTCCTCAATGGTCCAAGTGCTAATACCATCAGCTCGATGGTGGCAGTACTGACGGATGAGTTGCACGGTACCAAAAATATTCTTGAACGTGCAGCTCAAGGGGGGGCAGAACTCCTGAGTGAATCACCTGAGTTACTGGAGACCCTGAAAAAAATCGCCGATATTTTGTCGATTGTCGGTTTGGTTGCGCCAAGCAATAGCCTCAAGCAGGAAATTGAAAAAATTGCGGTGTGGCAGGCCAATCATAGCCCTGTTACACCTGATGAATTATTGGTTGTTGCCGATACTCTTTTGTATGTTGAGAGCACCATTGCCGGATTAAATAACGCGAATCTGTCCGACGAAAAAGTAGCACAAATCAATGCACTGTCGCGCGATGCAGCTATGGCCAACAATCAGATTGCCGAAGCTGAAAAAATTGTAATCGACGAAGCGGAAGCGGGTTTGTCGATGGTGAAACGCGCGCTGACTGCCTTTGCTGAATCCAATTACGACAAAGGTCACATCCGCAATATTTCTGGCATTCTGGATTCGGTGCGCGGCGGTATGTTCTTGCTAGGTTTGTCGCGCGCGGCAAATGTATTGGCTGGATGTATGCGTTTTGTCGATGAAGATTTGTTGGCGGCAGATCAGCATCCTGCTGTGCAGCACTTACTGGAAACCTTTGCCGATGCAGTGATCAGCCTCGAATATTATCTTGATGCGATCAAGCTTGATAAAAATGCAGATACCAGTGTCTTGCAAATCGCTGAAGAGAGTTTGCAAGCGCTGGGCTTCAAAGTTTAACCATGTCATTTCGTTTTAACCCCGCATCATTTGAGTTTCATGCATCCACAATAGCGCCGGTTGCTTCCCGCAACCGGCGTTTTATTATCGTTGCGGCATCATCTTCCTTTCGCTGTGACAAACTTTTGTGTGACAGCGAGGGTCATTTGTTGCTCGCTAATGAGATGCATCTGCCGGCATTGGGATTGGTCACCACCAGCGAACACTATTTGGGTGTTCTCAATGGCGAAGACTTGTGGGCCAGGGTGTTAACGACCGGTATTTTGCCCGCGCATTACCAATGGCTTGGCTTGCGTTCGCAATTGGAAGTTCTCTCTGCCGATGCATTCCAGTTGGCGGGGCGCGCTTTGCAAATTGCACAATGGTTTTATGACCACCGTTATTGCGGCCGCTGTGGGCAGGAAACGCAACAGGATGAAATGGATCGGGCCAAAGTCTGCCACGATTGCGAGCTGCGCTTTTACCCGCGCATTTCCCCTTGTATGATCGTGCTGGTTACCCGTGGGGAAGAATTATTGCTCGCCCATCACCAGCGTGCAACGCGAGTTGTGTACTCGACCCTCGCAGGATTTGTAGAAGTGGGTGAGGCGGTAGAGGAATGTATCCGCCGGGAAATTAAAGAGGAAGTCGGTATAGAGGTAGGCAAGCTGGAATACTTCCGCAGCCAACCCTGGCCCTTTCCCAGCCAATTAATGCTTGGTTTTTTTGCTGAATATGAGGCGGGAGAAATTAATATCGACCCAGTGGAAATTGTGGATGCGAAATGGTTCCGCTACGATCAGTTGCCTCAGGTGCCAGCAAGCGCTAGTGTAGCGGGGCAATTGATCGCTCATTACCTCGAGCGCTTGCATCAAATCAACCCTCACCATAAACAATAACAAGCTGTTAACACAGGTAGGAAATTTATGATTTTTACCTTACTGGCAATTTTCATTGGTCTTATTGCTGCTTATTTAGCTTACAAAGCCGTACGTCTCCTTTGGCAAAACTCCTGGTTTGTGGGCTTTTGCCGCGGCATTTTTGGCTTGGCATTGTTAGCCCTGGGTACGCTGATAGCATTGACGGCATACGATGTATACAGCTACAAACAAGTCTTGCAAGAGCAGGTGGTTGCCACCATTAATTTTGATAAGATCGAAGACCAACATTATTTTGCGGTGCTTGCGGATAAAGACGGCAAAGAACAGCGGGTTGAATTACGTGGTGACCAGTGGCAGTTGGATGCGCGTATCGTTAAGTGGAAGGGCTATCTCTCTACTTTTGGTCTCAAGCCTGCATTTCGCCTCGAGCGTTTGAGTGGCCGTTATTACGATATTGAGCAGGAAACTACTGCGAAGCGTACCGCTTATACTGTGCACAACAGCTTGTATGGTGTCGATATCTGGAGAATCTTTAATTCTCATCCAGATTGGGTGCCCGTCATTGATGCGGTCTATGGTTCAGCCACTTATCTGCCGATGAAAGACGGAGCCTTGTTTGAGATAAGTCTTTCCAATACTGGCTTGGTGGCGCGGCCAATCAATGCAGCAGCACGTGAGGCAGTAGAAGAGTTCAACTAGGTTTGTTTGATTCATTTAATTAAAAGCTGTACGGAGTTTACCTTTGGAATTTTTAGCGGATTACGGTTTGTTTCTCGCCAAGACGATTACGTTTGTTGCGGCCATTGTTGTCATTGTTACCATCGCAGTATCGGTGGGTGGACGCAATAAAAAATCGGATAAGGGCCATATTGAAGTCACCAAACTCAATGAGAAATTTGACCATCTGCGCGATTCACTGCGCGATGCTATGCTCGATGATGACGAATATAAGGAATTTGAAAAAGCGGAAAAGAAACGCTTGAAAGAGGAAAAAGCGCAAAAGAAAAAGGCAGCAAAGGAAGCGGCAAAAACCAAGGACAATGAAGCAACTGGCGATGCCGCTGAAACTGAAAAGAAACGTATTTTCGTTTTGGATTTTTATGGTGATATCAAAGCTTCTGCGGTTGAATCATTGCGTGAAGAAATCAGCACGGTGTTGACCCTCGCCAAACCCTCCGATGAAGTGGTAGTAAAAGTAGAGAGCGGTGGCGGTATGGTGCACAGCTATGGTTTGGCCTCCAGCCAATTAGCGCGAATTACCAATAAAAATATTCCACTCACCGTGTGTGTCGATAAAGTTGCAGCCAGTGGCGGTTATATGATGGCCTGCGTGGCCAATAAAATTGTTGCCGCACCGTTTGCGATCCTTGGCTCTATTGGGGTGGTGGCGCAGCTGCCTAACTTCCATAAACTGCTCAAGAAAAATGATATCGATTATGAAATGTTTACTGCTGGCGAATACAAACGCACCGTAACTATGTTTGGTGAAAATACCGAAAAGGGGCGCGCCAAGTTTGTAGAAGAGCTGGAAGATACCCATGTACTGTTCAAGGAATTTGTCAGCGAACATCGCCCCCAGGTTGACGTAGTGAAAGTCGCAACGGGTGAAGTCTGGTTTGGTCGCCGCGCCAAAGATGTGAATTTGATTGACGACCTGCAAACTAGCGATGAATATCTGTTTTCACAGGCTGAGACGGCAGATATTTATGAAGTTGAATTTACTTACAAAAAATCCTTACCTGAAAAATTGGGTTTTGCGGCACAAGCCGCGGTGGACCGGTTGTTAATGGCCTGGTGGGAACGGCTCAACATCAGCCGCTGGTTTTAACCAGGTCGTTTAAACCATAAGCGGTGCCTGAGGGCACCGTTTTTGTTTGTGTCATTCCTGCTTTGTTTATACATTACGGAGGTGAATCATGATTTTCTCAACCACCAAGCTTCAAATGCCCACACGCGATCAAGCATTGAAGGGCAGGGAAGAAGCCATGCGTGTTGATAACCAGCACGCAGTCAAAAAAGCACCAATCAAACCTCCTTTCCCTGATGGAAGTGAACAAATTGTGGTTGGCCTTGGCTGTTTTTGGGGGGCAGAACGAAAATTTTGGCAACTGCCCGGAGTTTATAGCACAGCGGTTGGTTACTCGGCGGGATATACCCCTAATCCAACCTATGAAGAAGTATGCAGCGGATTGACCGGCCACAACGAAGTTGTGTTAGTGGTGTTTGATCCCACACAAACCTCATTGGAAGCATTATTAAAAGTATTTTGGGAATCGCATAATCCGACTCAGGGAATGCGTCAGGGTAATGATCGTGGTACGCAATATCGTTCAGGAATTTATTATTTTAATGAAACGCAACGCGCCTTAGCCGAGCAAACAAAGGCGGCCTATCAGGCCGCGCTGGATGAGAAAAGTATCGGTGAGATAACTACAGAAATTTTGCCTGCGGGCGAGTTTTATTACGCCGAAACCTATCACCAGCAATATCTGCACAAAAATCCCGGTGGTTACTGCGGTTTGGGTGGTACCGGGGTTTGCTACGCTGATGATTTTTAATCTTCGGTGAATGTTTGCGCCCGCGATCGTTTCTACATGGCCTCGTAATAGGGGCCGCTGCCACCTTGGGGGGGGACCCAGTTAATATTTTGCAGCGGATCTTTAATGTCACAGGCTTTGCAGTGAATGCAATTGGCTGCATTGATTTGCAAGCTGGGGGCGTTATCTTTTGCAATTATCTCATAGACGCCCGCCGGGCAATAACGTTGCTCTGGTGCGGCATACAATGCGAGATTGGTGACAATGGGAATTTCATTGTTTGCTAATTGCAAATGTACCGGCTGATCTTCTTCATGCTGGATATTGGCTAAATAAATTGAGGCCATGCGGTCAAAAGTAATTTTTCCATCAGGTGCAGGATAATGAATCGGCCGCGCATCTTTAGCCTCAATCAATGATTCATGGTCCGCTTGTTTATGTTTCAATGTCCAGGGTAAGGATATGCCGAGTGAATGCAACCACAAATCCATGCTGCAATACAAAATCCCACCGATATTGCCCAGCGATGAAAACGCAGGTTTGATATTGCGCACCGCGTATAAATCTTTCCACAACCAGGATTTACGAATTTTTTCAGGATAGCTGTTGAGCAATGGTTCATATTGGTCGCGCGCCAATGCCTCAATAATCGATTCTGCGGCGAGCATTCCGGATTTCATTGCGTTATGTGAGCCTTTGATCCTGGGCACGTTGACAAAACCTGCCGAGCATCCGATCAATGCACCCCCGGGGAAAACAAGTTCCGGCAGGGACTGCACACCACCTTCATTAATCGCACGTGCGCCATAAGACAGTCGCTTGGCATTTAGCAATAACGGTTTAATTGCTGGATGGGTTTTAAAGCGCTGGAATTCTTCGAATGGATTTAAATAGGGATTACGATAATTCAAATGCACAACCAAGCCTAGCGCGATTTTATTATCGGCCAAGTGATAAACAAACCCGCCGCCACCCGTGCGATTATCCAATGGCCAGCCCTGCGTATGCAGTACGGCGCCTTCGCGGTGACACTTTGGATCAATACTCCATATCTCCTTAAAACCCAAACCGTATTTTTGCGGTTCGGCATTCGCACGCAAATTAAATTTTTGTTCAAGTGATTTAGCGAGTGATCCTCGCGTCCCTTCGGCAATCAGGGTGTAGCGCGCGTGCAATTCGATTCCGGCGGAAAAGGTGTTTTTATGACTACCGTCGCGTGCAACTCCCATATCACCGGTAACTATGCCTTTAATGCTGCCATCTTCACCGTAAAGTAATTCGCTGCCGTTAAAACCAGGAAACAAATCCACACCCAATTCTTCGGCTTGCGTTGCCAACCAGCGGCATACTTGCCCGAGGCTCACAATATAATTGCCATGGTTGTTGATGAGCGGAGGCAACAGTAATGCGGGAATTGTGTAATGGCTGGATTTTGTCAGCCACATTAATTGATCCTGTTTAACTTCCGTGGTCACAGGCGCGCCTTTGGTTTTCCAATCGGGAATCAATTCATTTAATGCGATAGGGTCAATTACTGCACCAGATAAAATTTGTGCGCCGACTTCAGCCGCTTTTTCCAATACACAAACGCTGAGTTCACGCGCCTGTTCGGTGGCAAGCTGTTTCAAACGAATGGCGGCGGCAAGACCGGCAGGGCCCGCGCCAACAATCACAACGTCGTACTGCATTTGATCGCGTTGGGTCATAACAAACTCAAACGGTAGTGGTTAAATTAATTTGGTCGCTGCGCTTCAGGTTGGCAGTGAGCGTGCGGCAATAATCGAGGAAGGCAATCATCGCCGGTGTTTGGTAGCGGTTTTTATGCCACACAAACATGAACTGGCGGCGCAAATCCAGCTGCGGTGTTTTTATCTCTACCAAACTGCCGCGCTTGAACGCATCGCGCAACGCCAGACGTGAAATACAACCAACGCCGAGGCCTGATTCTACTGCGCGTTTAATTGCCTCGGTGTGCTCCAGTTCCAGGCGGATTTTCAACTCAGGTAAATGATGACGCAATGCCTGGTCAAAGGTTTCGCGCGTCCCCGAACCCTGTTCGCGCAAAATCCAGGTTGCCGCTAATAGCTCATCCATTGTAGCAGCGGTTACATTTGTTGACGTAGCATGGGCGAGCGGATGCGAGGGCGCGCAAAACACGACAAGCTCATCTTCAATCCAGGTTTCAGCGGCTAGCTCAGGGTGATGGCAGCTTCCTTCAATCAATCCCAAATCAAGTTCATATCCCGCTACTTGTTGCAGGATTGCCTGGGTATTCTTTACCTGCAAGGCGATGTGGCAATCCAGATGATTCTGCATAAATTCACTGATGATCAGGATCGCCAGATAATTTCCAATGGTAAGAGTTGCGCCGACACTTAAATCGCCCAAGGCAGATTTCCCCGCCAATAACTGCTCAATTTCGCCCGCTCGGGTTAACAGGCTACTGGCAATAGGCAAGAGGGTTTTGCCCAGGGCATTGAGCTTGAGCAGCTTGCCGTTGCGGTCAAACAATTGACAGTCGAATTGACGCTCCAATTCGGCGAGCGCAGTACTGGCTGCAGATTGCGACAGGGCAACTATCTCCGCCGCGCGGGATACATTGCCGGTGCGGGCAATCGCGACGAAAATTTCTAGTTGGCGCAATGTATATCTCATATCTACTCTGTGAATATATAAAATTTGTATTATCAATTTAACAAATATGCTAGCGCGAAATAGAATGGACATCAACAAGCATTTTGCTGATTTATTAAGGAGGTCAAAGTGAAAGTACTGGTTGCGGTTAAACACACCATTGATCATAACGTGAAGCCCAACATCCACCCGGATACCGGGCTGGTGGATATTGCCCAGGTCAAAAAAGCAATCAATCCATTTGATGAGATCTCGCTGGAAGAAGCGGTGCGCTTGAAAGAGCGCGGACAAGTCAACGAGATTGTCGCCGTTGCCATTGGCGGCGCAGAAGCTAAAGATAGTTTGCGCCATGCCTACGCCCTGGGGGTCGATCGCGCGTTGTTGATTGAAACTGATACCCCGCTACAGCCGCTGGCAGTCGCCAAGTTATTAAAGGCTATAGTCACCCGCGAGCAGCCTGGGCTTATCTTTTTGGGGAAACAGGCGGTAGGCGAGGATTACGGCCAGACAGGGCAGATGCTCGCAGCACTGCTCGGCGTGGGCGTAGCAACCTTTGCTTCAGCCATTCAGCTTAAGGATGGCCAAGTTGAGGTTACCCGCGAAGTAGATAGGGGAACCCAAACGCTTTCACTCCAATTGCCCGCAGTCGTTACGGCCGATTTGCGTTTAAATGAACCTCGGTTCATCAAATTGCCCAATTTGATGATGGCCAAGAAAAAACCGATCGAAACGCTTGTTGCAAGTGAACTGAATGTTGACCTTGCCCCGCGCTTCAGAGTGGTTAGCGCGAGCGAGCCACAACAAAAACCCGGTGCGATCCAGTTGGCTAATGTGCAGGAATTGGTAGCGAAATTGCGTCAAGTGGAGGTGTTGCAATGAGTGTATTAGTTTTGGCCGAAAAAGACGGCAATCAGTTAAAACCTTCAACCTATCAAGCGGTCACGGCAGCCTCGGCCTGGCAATTGCCAATAGACCTGTTGGTATATGGCGATAATCTTGATGCAATGGCGGCTGAAGCGCGGCAGTTGGCGGGGGTGCGCCGTGTCTTGCTTGCCCAGGCGGGGCATTTTCAGCATCCATTGGTGGAGGATGTATTGGAGCTGGTGCTAGGTATCGCTAATCAGTACACCCATGTCCTCAGTGCACATAGCGTATTTGGTAAAAGTGTCATACCGGGTATTGCCGCGCGATTGGACATTGCGCCCATTACCGATGTTATTGAAATACGGACCCCGTCAACTTATGTGCGCCCCAGTTATGCTGGCAATATTTTGTCTACTATTGAAAACCTGGAGCCGGTGCAAATTATCACTGTGCGCGCAACTGCATTCCGCGCGTGCAGTCGTGATGGCGAGGCAGAATTAGTGACCATTGATGCTCCGGCAGTACGGGGAACCAGTAAATGGATTGGCGAGCAACTTACGCATTCCGAGCGTCCTGAATTAAATTCAGCGCGTGTGGTGATTGCTGGCGGCCGTAGTTTGGGCGAAGAGTTTAATAACTTGCTCGATCCAATTGCCGAGCGGTTGGACGCTGCCATAGGTGCAACCCGCGCGTGTGTGGATGCGGGATTTGCCGCGAATGAATTGCAAGTGGGACAGACGGGTACCATTATCGCGCCGGAGTTGTATATCGCTGTGGGGATTTCAGGTGCTATGCAACATCTTGCCGGAATTAAAGATAGCAAAATCATTGTGGCTATCAATCACGATCCTGATGCACCTATTTTTAAACATGCGGACTATGGCTTGGTCGCGGATCTATTTACTGTGTTACCCGAATTAAACACTGCATTACAACAGCATTGATTTTTGCAAATTACAGGAAATTTTAATGAGTGCATTTAATACGCAAAAGGTTTTGTCGGTAAAGCATTGGAATGACAGTTTATTTAGTTTTACCACCACACGTGATGATTCATTCCGCTTTGAAAACGGTCAGTTTGTGATGATTGGCCTGCAAGTAAATGATAAACCACTGTTGCGCGCTTACAGTATTGCCAGTCCAAACTATGCTGAGCACCTGGAGTTTTTTAGTATCAAAGTTCCCAATGGCCCGCTGACATCACGGTTGCAAAATATTCAGGTGGGTGACGATATTTTAGTTGGGAAAAAACCAACGGGAACGTTGCTGTTGTCAGATTTAAATCCCGGCAAAAATTTATATTTCCTGTCAACCGGGACTGGGCTGGCGCCTTTTATTAGCCTGATTCAGGATCCTGAAGCTTACGAAAAATTTGAAAAAATTATCCTGGTGCATGGCGTGCGCAAAGTGAATGATCTTGCGTATCGCGATTTCATTACCAACGAATTGCCTAATAATGAATTTCTGGGTGACGACGTAAAACAAAAATTGATTTATTACCCAACGGTGACGCGTGAGGCCTTTGAGTACCAGGGCCGTTTGACAGATTTGCTTGCCAACGGAAAATTGTTCGCCGATATAGGTTTGCCACCACTGGATCCCGCCACTGATCGCGCAATGTTATGCGGCAGCCCCGGTATGCTCGATGATACTTGCGCGCTCCTGGATGCAGCTGGCTTGAAGGTGTCGCCGCGCATTGGCATAGCGGGTGATTATGTTATTGAGCGAGCGTTTGTTGAAAAATAGCAACCCTTTCATTTGTACAGCGCAGGCATTTGCTGCGCTGTAATCTCCTGTTATTCCTCCTTGATAATCAATGTGTTTACATGCCGAGGCGTATCGCCCTGGTCATAACCGTTTAATACCCGGGCGATTTTTAACCTCAGGTATTATGTCCATGACGCAGCATTCCCATAAGAACCAATTATATGAAGCACTAGGGCAGATAGTAGTGTCATTTAACCTACTGGAGCGAGGTATCGACGGTTTAATTCTGGCCTGTATGGAATCAATGCCTGCGCATGGCAGAATCCTGCTTACCAATATGCCTTTCCCGCAAAAGGTCTCTGCCATGGATGAACTAATTCGTAATTCGCATTCAGAGCAGGAATTGGGGTTGTTGCACTACACACTGGGAGCATTGGTTGAGCGGGTCCTCACCTGCAGGCAGCAGCGCGACGATTGGATGCAGTCTTACTGGGTGCCGGAAATAGAACACGCACCGGGTGTGGTAATGCGTTTGCAACGCTCGGTTGATGAAATTGAATTAGTGTTAAAGCCAGTAAATATTGTGCAACTGGAAAACTTTATTGTGTTATTGAACGCGACAATTGCGTATCTGTGTGGCTTCCATCAGAAATTGGCAAATAACTTCAAGCGTATTCAGGATGTTCAAGCGGCCGGGCTTTTCTTGAAAGCACCACGGCCTGTATTGGATTAAGTAAGTATCGAGATTGCAATGCAGCTGTCCCTGCCGCACCAGATTAATTCTGGATATTCCCCACATGTAAGCCGCATTCTTTTTTCGTAGCTTCTTCCCACCACCAGCGACCTTCGCGTTCATGTTGCCCCGGTGCAACCGGACGTGTGCAAGGTTCGCAGCCAATAGAAATAAAACCCCGTTCATGCAGCTCGTTGTAGGGCACGTCGCACATGCGGATGTAATCCCAGACTTCTTTTGATGACCAGTTGGAGAGCGGATTAAATTTCATCAGGGTCGCGCCCGGACGCGCGAATGTTTTATCTTCCTGGATCACCGGGACTTCGGCGCGGGTAGGGCTCTGGTCTTTGCGCTGGCCAGTGATCCAGGCATCGAGCGTCAGTAATTTTTTGCGCAGCGGTTCAATCTTGCGGATACCGCAGCATTCTTTATGGCCGTCTTCGTAAAAACTGAACAAACCTTTTTCCTGGACAAGCGCCCGTAGCGCGTCACCGTCAGGCGAAAGCACATCAATCTTGATGCCGTAGTGCTTGCGTACTTTTTCGATAAAACGATAAGTCTCGGGATGCAACCGTCCCGTGTCCAAACAAAATACCGGGACATCCGGGCGATAGTTACGGGCCATTTCGATCAACACCACGTCCTCGGCACCGCTAAATGAAATAGCGATATTGTCAAATTGGTTCAGGGCGTATTTGAGGATTTTTTGCGGGCTTTCCTGCTGGAATTTTGCATCGAGGTCAATCAGGTTAATCAGGTTGTCGGTCATGGCAGCTACTCACGGTGGTTCTGTAATAGGTATGCGCGCAGGATACCAGAGGAGCCCCTCCAGCCCAAGCAATCCACCCTGGGCAGGTTTGCTTTAACCGGTCAAAACGGGTAGATTGCGCGCCACTCTTTTTTTAGCAAAATAGCCTGATTATTAACCGTTTTGGAGGTCGCCGTGGAAATTGCATGCCTGGATCTGGAAGGTGTATTGGTTCCTGAAATTTGGATTGAATTCGCAAAAGTTACCGGTATTGAAGAACTTAAGGCCACTACCCGCGATATTCCCGATTACGATGTGTTGATGAAGCAGCGCATCCGTATCCTGGAGCAACATAACCTCGGTTTGAAAGAGATCCAGGATGTAATCGCCACCCTCAAACCACTCGACGGCGCTGTTGAGTTTGTGGATTGGCTGCGCGAGCGCTTCCAGGTCATTATCCTGTCAGATACTTTTTATGAATTCTCCCAGCCGCTGATGCGCCAACTCGGTTTCCCAACTTTGTTATGCCACCGCTTGAATATCGATGAGCGCGGTATGGTAGTGGGTTACACCCTGCGTCAACGCGACCCAAAACGTCAATCTGTCCTGGCTTTGAAAACCTTGTATTACCGTATTATCGCCGCAGGTGATTCCTACAATGACACCACTATGTTGGGTGAGGCCGATCAAGGCATCCTGTTCCATGCACCGCAAAATGTAATTGACCAGTTTCCGCAATTCCCGGCAGTTCATACTTACGACGATTTGAAAAAAGAATTTATCAAAGCCAGTAATCGCGAGCTGAGCTTGTAAATAGCTGCTTTAACAAGCGCAAAAAATATCGGATCATTGTGTTACAGCACAGCCTTTAACCCAAAAAAAATGAGTCTCATTCGAGGCTCATTTTTTATTTAGGGGAAACAATTTTTGTCTTGAATGAAAACATTAATGCCAGGTACTAGTGTTCCTGGATTGGAACAGTCTGATTTCGATGTTATCAATTTGGGAGCTGCAATGAATGTACTTTCCGGCGCGACTTGCCAGTACCGGAATTTGTGCCATCATCAAAGACGCGGTCTAACCAAGTGCCACGGCCTCCTGTTTCCCGCCCTGACACTCTTATCGATAAGAATCGCAGTTTTGTAATAGCAAGCAGGTGAGTATAGGAGCCGTATTTCAACAACGCTGTTTGGATGATTTATGTAAGGTGGTTGAATGTTTCCCTACGAAATAACAACAGAGCAGCGAATTAATGTGCGAGCAAGGAGGGAATCGCGACTGCAACTATGCATGATCCGCTCCCACGCTTTCATTTGTTGCACTTTGGCTATCATGTTTGCTGTTACTCCGCTGCCAACGCAGGCGGATACCCTCGTTGGGGCGAAGCTGCAAGAGCGCGTCAATGCTGCGCTCGGAGTGATGAGTTTTGCGCTCACACCTGACGTAACGACTGGCTCACTTTCATTGAATAATGCGCCGACAGACAATCCTGATCTCGCGATGACTACCTTGGGGGGCGGCGCGACTATGAGCCAGGAGATCCCCATCTATCTTGAAGGTACGGCCGGATACAGCCGCTACGACCCTACATTTGTCGCTAGCGATGGCCAAACCGAAAAACCCATACCCACGAAGTGGAACAGCCTTTCCTTGACCGGTGGTATCGGCTGGGATTTTCCCGTCATTCAGGATTTAAAATTTCGCCCTGTATTCAATTTCTCGCTCGGCCGGGTAGCCAGTGATGCCAAGATTGCCGGCTCTGCAATCCAATATTCCAAGGGTGAAGAAATTGATTTCCTGGAAAACGGCACCCTGGAAGTTTATGGCCTGGGCGGCTCGCTGGTGCTTGACTACGAGCGCTATCGCGAAGAAAACGAAATTGACGTCGAGTTGCGTTATTCGAATATTCAATTGCAAAGTTATGGCGATACTAGCGCTGCAGTGGAAGGTAGTGCCGATGCGCAAAGCATAAATCTTTGGTCGCGCTGGCGTGCCCCGACCGGATTTATGTTGCTGGACAGACCTGTGCGCTATGTACTTGAAGCGGTGCGCACGGAATATCTGGGCGACATGCGCGGCGCGCTGGGTTTCAACGCGCTTAACTCACTCGGAATTGGCCTGGAGCTGGATTCCAGTAAATACGACATCTTCATCACGCGTACCCGCTTGGTATTGCGCTATCAATTTGGTGATCATGTGGAAGGCACATCGGTTGGATTTGCGGTCAGTTTTTAATGTGAACAGTTGATCCAGGCCGAACTGCTGTCAGCCTGTTTCCGTATCGGAGAAATAATAATAAAAGAAAAAGCTGGATAACAGTTGCTGCGATTTTTACCAGATTTTCACGCGCACTTTTTCTTCACGATACATTCCATCACCAGGTTTCACGCCGTACACTTTATAAAACTCCGGCATGTTCGATAATGGTCCCAATACGCGGTACATACCGGGTGAGTGGGGGCCATTGATCACTTGCCGACGTAGGGCTTCATCGCGGTATTTAATCCGCCACACTTGCGCCCACCCCATAAAGAAACGCTGCTCCGGAGTAAATCCGTCGATGGTTTTACCGGATTTACCTGCCTGCGAATTTTTATAGGCTTTGTAGGCGAGGGTGACGCCGCCGAGATCGGCAATATTTTCTCCCAGGCCCAACTCTCCTTGCAGATGCAAATCATCAATCGGATTAAACGCGCTGTATTGATCGA
>JAJQJO010000325.1 GCA_021323495.1 Cellvibrio sp.
GCCGTTGTAATTGGTGCTGATACCACTGTCCGCAATTTCAAAACGGAATTGCGCCATAACGCGGCTTACTATCATTTGAAAGATGGTGTTTGATCCAGTCAGTTAGAGAAGGGATAGTGGCGAAATATTGATAAATTTTTCGTCACTATCGATGTGCATTCCTTTCGGTCAATAGTGTTCGGTCAATAGTGTTTGGTTAATAATGTCCGGTCAATAGTGTCCCGTTATATGCATCGTGTCCGGGTTTGGATCTGCCGGAGCCTGTGTGGATGAATTGGTTAGAGGCAATTAAATGCGTTACATAATAAATATATTGGGCCTATGCGTTTTAATCGCTTTCACCTCCTCATGTTCCCACCTTGAAAAAACCGTGGCGAACAGCGATGCAGAGCAGTGCAATAAATTAGTCGCATTCAAAACAAACGAAAACAATGTCACGATCAAAAGCGCGGCCTTGATACCGGAAGGACCGGTACCACCGGTGCTCTACCAACGTCCTTATGCGGGCAGGTTGGCGGCCTATTGCCGTGTTGACGGTGTTATCGACGAGCGTATTGGTGAGGCCGGGAAACCCTATGCCATTGCTTTCGCTATTGCCCTGCCAAAACAGTGGAATGGGCGTTTCATGATGCAGGGCGGCGGTGGATTAAACGGTGTGGTAGCAACACCGCTGGGAACCAGTGCTGCCGGTGATATAACAGCCTTACAGCGAGGTTTTGCAGTAGTCACCACCGATACCGGCCATCATAGTGATAAGGGATTTGATCCGGATTTTTTCAATGACCAGGAAGCCACACTGAATTTTTTATATCAAGCGATAGGCGAGGTCGCTGTCACCGCGAAGCAAATCGTGGCCAGCCATTATGGCAGTGCGGTTGAACATTCCTATTATATGGGTTGCTCAACCGGTGGGCGCGAAGCCATGTTGATGTCGCAACGTTATCCGCGTTTATTTGATGGGATTGTTGCGGGTGCACCGGCGATGCGCACCAGTTTTTCCAATCTCGCTGATAAATGGGTTGCTGTTTCATTAAATCAGGCAGCACCAAAAGATAGCCAGGGAAAACCAATAGTCGAGCGCGCCCTTTCAGCGCAGGATCGCGCGGTGTTCCTTAGTGCTTTATTAAAAAGCTGCGATGCAAAAGACGGTCTGGCCGATAACATAATTTCAAATGTTACCGGTTGTAATTTCGATCCCATGACAATTGCATGCACTGGTACAAAAACCGCTTCCTGCATTAGCCGTGAACAAGCATTGGCGATCAAGAAAGGTTTTTCCGGGCCAAAAAACGCACGCGGTATACAGGTTTATCCCGGATTCTGGTTTGATACCGGCATCGCTGATACACAAGGTATTCCCGGTTTATTAAATCCTGGTTTCCATCCGGTTATTGGCAAGATAGAAGCGAACGAAATGGACGTTGATGACGAAGCAATGAAAGCTGCAACAGCGTCTGCGTTTGTTGGTGATACTGCTTATTGGACCTTACTCAATACTTTCTCTAACAACGGCGGCAAGCTGCTTTTTTATCACGGTGTCAGCGACCCCTGGTTTTCCGCACAGGAAACCGCCCGCTATTACGAGCAATTGGTGATGGATAACGGCGGCAACGAAAAAGTGTCGCACTGGAGTCGTCTATTCCTGGTGCCTGGAATGGGACATTGTGGCGGCGGCTCCGCTGCGCTGGATCATTTCGATATGATTGACCCTATTGTTGATTGGGTTGAAAAAAATAATGCACCCGGGCAAATACGGGTAACGGGTAACGCTTTCCCCAATCGCAGCCGTCCATTGTGCCCTTATCCAACCTACGCCCATTACACCGGTGCCGGAGATTCTGAAAAAGCTGAAAATTTTGTATGTAAATAGCCGGTAATTATTAGATTCGAACTTACTGCAGGTTTGTGCTCTAATTTCACCTCGACCGACTTTGGTGAAAAACGACGAGAGCAAAAAATGTACGACCATTACGCAGCACTGATTTTTGATATGGACGGCACGCTAGTCGATAGCGGCCAGTTGCATGAATTTGCATGGACCACCATGCTGAACAAATACGGCATTCCTATTGACCGCCTGTTCATGCGCTCATTGGCGGGTGTGCCGACTAAAGGAACGATTGAAATTCTGCTCGAAAAATTCAATCTCAAGGTCGATGCCAGCCTTGATGAAATGAACGATTTTAAAGAGCAAGTTGTGCATGAAAATATGCACAAATACGTAAAGCCAACTGCACTACTTGAGGTGGCGCAGAAATACCATGGCATAAAACCAATGGCGATTGGCACGGGTGCTTATACGCAGGAAGCCGAATCCATTTTAAAAATTTGTGGTTTGGATAAATACGTAAGTGTTGTAGTAGGCGCAGACCAAGTACAAAATCCCAAGCCAGCACCGGACACCTTTTTACGCTGCGCAGAATTATTGGGGGCTGATCCCGCGCAATGCGTAGTCTTTGAAGATTCAAAACTCGGCCTGCAAGCCGCTGCCAGCGCAGGCATGGCAGGCATCGACGTATTGTTAGTGCACGCAATAGAAAACGATTATTTTTTGTAATAAAAAGCAAGCGAGAGCAAAACGGTTTTGTCTACCAAAAACTGAAAAAGATAAGCCGTACTAAACGGTGAGAGATAAAGGAAGCGGCAATACGGCAGAGTTCTGTTTGGTATTGCCGTTTTTTTTTAATAACAACACGAGGTCACTATAATAAATGCAAGCTCACGATATGAACGCATCCGGAAAATTATCGGTTACCGAAAAAATAGGGTTTGGTGCCGGCGATATGGCGTTGAACGTAGTGATCTCTTCAATGATGTTGATCATCACCTTTTATTACACCGATATTTTTGGTTTAACCCCGATGGATATGGGCATCCTTTTTTTTACCGTGAAAGTAGTTGGTGCTATTTCTGATTTGGTGATGGGGCAGATTACTGATCGGTTTACGTTCCTGCAGGGCCGCTATCGCCCCTGGCTATTATGGTTAGCTATTCCCTATGCGGTCAGTGTGTTTTTTGTATTTACCACCCCGGAGTGGGAGTATGACGCGAAACTAATCTGGGCATATTCAACTTATATCATGATGACCCTGATTACGTCTGGCGTAGGCATTCCCTACATATCATTGCCGAGTGCGTTGACCAGTGACCCCAAAGAAAAATTGTCTGCCAATGGTTATCGCCTGTTCCTTGCAAAAATAGGCGCTTTTATGGTGGCTATTGTGGTGCCGCTCGTTGCTGGCATGTGGGAAGACAAAGCAGTCGGGTATCAGGTGGCGATGGCAATTATGTCGGCGATTGGTGCGGGCATGTTTTTATTCTGCTATTTCAAAACAACCGAGCGTGTGGTGCATGTAGTTGAACCACAGCCGCTGCTCAGCCAATTTTTACAACTATTAAAAAATGACCAATGGTTAATTCTGGTAGCGGTATGTATCACTGGCACGATTGGTTATGTGATCCGCGGTTCGGTTGCTATTTATTACGCAAAATATTATCTGGGTGGTGATGAAGCATTGGTATCGGCATTTTTATCAACCGGTGTGGCGGCAGCGATTCTCGCGATGGTTGCCTCTACCTGGATCACCAAGTTCTACTGCAAAATTAATTTATTCCGTTACACCCAATTATTGGTTGCGGCACTAAGCGTAGCAATTTATCTCTTTGTTGGCCGTGAAGATGTAGTGCTCGCATTTATATTGTATTTCCTGTTGTCATTCATAGTAGATCTTCATGCGCCGGTATTCTGGTCGATTATTTCCGAAACGATTGATTACGGCCAGGTGAAAAATGGTAAACGCGTATCCGGTTTCGCTTACGGTGGAATCTCGGTCGGACAAAAAGCGGGCATGGGGATCGCGGGGCTGATGGTGGGTTGGTTGCTGACGTATTTCCAATATGTTCCCAACCAAGAGCAATCGGCAACGTCAATGATGGGTATTGCACTGATGCTATCGATTATTCCCGGTTTCTTTCATGCCTTGATGGGGCTACTGATGTTTATGTACCGCATCAATGACCGCTATTACGCTGAGTTGAAAGGGACCATGGTGCTCAAAGGTTATATTGCACGGAATTAATGTAGGTTAGGGCGGGCCGCGTAGGCTGAGGAACGAACCGCAACACGACCATGACCCAGAAACAACCAACTCTTGAATATTTAATCAGGCTTGAGGTGTTTAGTGCGAGATGGTCATGTTGCGGTTCGTTCCGCAGCCTACGCGGCCCGCCTCAACCTACAGGTAATTAAAAAATGTTTCGCTCGTTCCCAAGCGGAGCTTGGGAACGAGAACAAAGTTAGAATCAAAAAAAAGATACACCGGAGATTTATTGTGAGCGAACTATTAAAACCCTTGATCCCCCAGCGCGCCGATCCGTTTATTTATAAACATACCGACGGTTATTATTACTTTACGGCATCTGTGCCGCAGTATGATCGTATTGAGTTGCGGCGCGCAAAAACCATCGCTGGATTGGCGACGGCTAAAACAGTGGATGCATGGCACAAACCTGCGACTGGCCCCTAGTTTATTTCGCAGCAGCACCCAGCCGTGAAATTAAATTCGATTTGTTCCAGCATCGCATGTACTGCGTACGGAATAAAAATGCGAATCCACTGGAAGGTGAATGGGAATTTATGGGCCAAATCGATAGCGGCATAGATACCTTCTGCCTTGACGCGACTACCTTTACTCACAATGGCGTGCTCTATTATTTGTGGGCCCAAAAAGATGTCAACATTCGCGGCAATTCCAATTTGTATATCGCGCCAATGAAAACGCCTTGGCAATTGGCGGCTGGACCAGTGATGTTAACCAAACCGGAGTTTGAGTGGGAGGTTCGCGGTTTCCGGGTGAATGAAGGCCCTTCAGTACTAAAACGCAACGGTAAAATTTTTATCAGCTACTCGGCGAGCGCAACCGATGAAAATTATGCGATGGGTCTGCTCTGGGCGGATGAGGGTACCGACTTATTGAACCCGGCCTCCTGGACCAAATCCCGGGAGCCTGTGCTCTGCTCCGATCTGGATAACAATATTTATGGCCCCGGCCACAACAGTTTCACCTACGGCGAAGACGGTGACACAGTGATGCTGGTGTATCACGCGCGTACCTATACTGAAATTGTGGGTGATCCTTTGTGGAATCCGGATCGTCATACCTTCGTAAAACCTCTGCGTTGGGATGACAACGGCATGCCGGTTTTTGGTAAGCCATCAATGGCAGATTAATATCAGCGTCACTTTACATAGTTAATGTTTTTTACATAGTTAATGTTTTTTATATCGTTAATGTTTGCAAATTTAAAATCCATGATTACGGTGAGTGGATTTTTTTTACTATAAAGCGAACACAGGAAACAGAAAAGCTGGCAATACGCTGGGGTTTTTATTTAATGGCAAAAAATAGCCAGCAGATGTTCTGCCTTGCTCAAAGAACTGGCTCCCCGTCAGCACACTCTGGAAATGGTGATCGAGGATCTCGTTCCAACAGATCACCTGCTGCGTAAAATCGATAAGCACATCAATTTTGAATTCATTCGCAACAAAGTTCGCCATTTCCATTGCGACAACAAAGCCCCACTTTTCAGGGCAGGGTTTGTCAGCGGCCTGAAGCGCTCAGTTGAGCGTTTTTTTCATTTTTTGCTGGATGATTTTTTCAACGCGGGAATTGTTTGACTGCCTGGTGCAATTGCGGCAATTGTTCTGCGCGGTTCTGATAAGCCACTTGCTCAAACAGCTGCGCGATGCGTGTTAAACCGGTTTGCCATTGCGGTTCACTGTAAAGTACGCGGCGAATAAAATCGCCAAGTGTTTCACCGGCCTTGCGTTTATAGCCAAGCTGCGCAAGTTTGTGCTCCAGTTTTTTCGCGGCGATGGTTTCCGGGCGCAATACCGGACCGGGATGGCTGCGCAGCAGGGCCCAGGCAAACACGCCGGCACCAGCCAAGCCCAAGCCAATCAACCAGAATGTGATTCGCCAGCTTTCCGTACCGCCCAGCAAGCGTGTTAGCAATCCCTCTTGCGCTTCACCGTCGTAATTCAAGACCCAGCGTTGCCATGTGTAGGTCGCTGCGTCCCAGCGCAACTGCAAGTTGTACAACAGTTGCGAGGATTGCCATGCGTTGGCCACCAATTCCTGGTCGCTTTCACCCAAGGCTTCGTTCATGCCCTGTTCGATGCGGTTGGGGGCTACGGCGGCAGTAGGGTCTTTTCCACCGGGTTCCAACGGCCACCCTGATAACCCACGATCACTCGCGCCGGTATGCCCGCTGCACGCAATAAAAAGCTGAAGCTGCTGGCAAAGTGTTCGCAGAAACCGCGTTTGGTGACTAATAAAAACTCATCCACCGAATGTTGTCCGAGCAGCGGTGGTTGCAAGGTGTAAGTAAATTCCCGGTTAAATAATGCCAGCGCCTGGGCGATGATTTGTCCATCGTTCAAACCTTGGCTGCGCCAGCTGTCGGCTAAGGCGCGCGTTTGCGGATTGCGATTGCGCGGCAGACGGGTATAAAGGTCACGTTGGAGTTTGTTGAGTTGCGGTGCTTCCGGCCAGTCGATTTGCAGTGCCGAGCGGACCTGGTAGCGCATGCGCTGTGCGATAGGGATGCGGTTCATCAGCAGCGAGTCGGGGGTGATACGGATTGAATTGCTGGTATTTTCCACGGTTTGTGGCGTCATCAAACTGAACAACCAAGGCTGTCCATGGGGTTCAACGATGATGCTGTAATCAATCAGGGCGCGTTTGGTCCCGGCTGTTTCCGCAGGGTTAACCGGGCGGCCCCCCCAACTGTCGCGCATACGCCAGGTGCGGCCATCAAAGATATCCAATACCAATCCGCGCCAATAAAGCTGGTTGGCAGGCGGTGGTGATCCGGTGAATTCGACCCGGAATGCCGGTGAACGATCAAGTGCGAGATTGCCCAGATCGCCGGGCGAAAGGCTATTGCTAAAGCCGGTTTTGGCGGCTTGCTGGTTCGGAATTGCCCAGAGCGGGCCGAGGCGGGGAATTACCACAAACAACACCAACATCAGCGGCAGCGCATGTAACAGGATCATCGCACCGCGCTTGAGGCGCACGCCGGTGGATTGCATATGGGTGAGATAAAGCGAGCGCCAGCTTGCGAGTAACACAATGACGCAAAGGATGCCGTAAGCGGCGGCCTGCGGGGTCTGGCTAAAAAGAAATTGGGTAGCGGTGATGATAAAACCGATAAACACCAACAGTTGGGCGTCGCGTGCGGAGTTGACCTCCAGCAGCTTGAGCGAAAAAGCACATACCAGTAAACCCACCATGGTTTCCGTACCGGTTTTGCCCGCGTAGCTAGCAAACAAACCACCTGCGCAGGCCAGGGCCAGGAAAGTTTTGACCAGACTGGCGGGAGCGCCCCAACGGCCGCGGAACATTTGTGTGCGCCACAACGCGGTAATCGCCCACACCAGCCAGAGCCAGAACGGCAGGTTAATCAATAGTGGCAGTATCAGTAGCGCCTGCATCACCAACAGCCAGGCGAGTTTATCGCGCGCGAGGTATTCCACCGGCCGGGTTTTGGCTGGCAGACGCCGGGGTTTGAAATATGTCCCCAACTGCTTAACGAACATGGCTTGGCTTCCGGGGATCGCGCGGCAGGTTAAATTCTGCCAATGCGGTTAACACTGTTTGCTGATGATGCTCACCTGTGCCAGGGGCAAGGCTGAGGCCGGGCAGGCGCAAACCATAGGGAATCTGCTGGCGCTCGTATTCCAGCGCCCAATGACATAAACCGGACAGGCGCAACTCCTGGGGTTGGTTCAGGCTCTCCCAATCGAGCCATTTTTCGGCGGAAAGCTGGGCTTCATACTCTTTGGTAAACAGGCCTTTGTCTTGCGCGAACTGTTTCCAGGCGATGTGTTTGATGGGGTCGCCCGCCTGGTAACCGCGTAAGCCGCTAAAGTCATCGCCACCGCGCTGGCTGGTGCCGCCTTCCGCGCGACCATCGCTGGCTTGTGCACTGGGTTCGTCAGTCATGACCGGTGCGGGATAAATAAGCGCGGTCGCCTCCAGGTTGAGCCAGGTCCAGCAACGGATAATCCCGAGCGGAAAGCGACTCTGTACCAATAGTCGCCCCGGGCGCAAGTAGCCGCGTTGATGGCTCTGCATCCGCACAATTACTTGCTGCGGTTCGTTGGGATCAAGGGTAATGGTCCGGGTCTCGCCACCCGGCCAGCGCAGTTCAAGGTTATCGCACCCGGCTTTGTGGGTGCAGCTGAGCTCCAGGACAAACGCGGCGGCATCGCCCGCAAATGCTGGACGCGCGCCCACAACGCGGATGCTGATGCCCGCGAGATTGGCAAACGCATGGAGGATACTGACCACAAAAATACTGAGTAATAGATAGCTCAGTCCCAGGATCAGGTTGTTCTGGTAGTTGGTACCCAATAGCCAGATAACCGCGCTGATCAGCAAATAAAGCAGGCCAGTGAGATTGGGAAAGGTATAAAGGTTTTTGCGGTTGAGTTGCACCTCTAGCGCACGCGGTGAACGCTGGTCGATCCAACGATAAAAACGTTGTTCCCAGCGTATCCGCCACGATGAAAGAAAGTGACTCATTCTTTAGCCCAGCACATTCACGCTGTCGCGCAGGTGTTTGACCAGCGGTTCGGAATCCTGGGTATGGCCGCGCCCACGCACCCGGTGGCCAACTACCGCAGGCAATACGGTTTGCACATCTTCCGGTACCAGGTATTCGCGGTTGTGGATCAGTGCCCAGGCTTTGGCGGCGCGCAGGAGTGCAAGCGCACCGCGCGGCGAAAGGCCATAGGCAAATTGGGCGTCACTGCGGGTGAAGGCGACCAACCGCTGGACGTAATCGAGCAATGCGTCGCTGGCTTTAACCTGGTGTACGGCGGTTTGGATCGCCGCCAATTGATCGTGGGTGACAATAGGTGTGAGCTGGCGGATGCGCGCGCGCGGATCAACGCCTTCAAACAGCATGCGTTCCGAGGCCGGGCTGGGGTAGCCGAGGGAGATGCGCATTAAAAAGCGGTCGAGTTGCGACTCCGGTAATGGAAAAGTCCCGCTTTGGGATAGCGGGTTTTGTGTTGCGATTACAAAAAATGGCTTGGGTAGCGGGCGGCTTTTGCCTTCGATTGTCACTTGCCCTTCTTCCATCGCTTCTAACAGGGCGCTCTGGGTTTTAGGCGAGCTGCGGTTGATCTCATCGGCCAGTAGGACTTGTGTAAACACCGGGCCGGGATGGAATTTAAATACGCCTTGATCGCGCTCAAAAATCGCCACCCCGAGAATATCAGCGGGCAGTAAATCGCTGGTGAATTGTACGCGCTCGAATTTCAGTCCCAATACCTTGGCGAGGCAATGGGCGAGGGTGGTCTTGCCCATACCGGGCAGGTCTTCAATAAGCAGATGGCCTTCTGCAAACAGGCAGGCGAGGGACAGGCGCACTTGTTGGTCTTTGCCTAAAACAATCTGGTCGACTTGTTCGATAATACTGCTGATCAGTGACTGCATGGATAACCCTGGGGATCAATTGGTTCAGATGCGAGCATAGCTCAGGGGATATGGATCGGGGATAAAGAATCGCAAAGCCGGGCACCATTTCACATCGGGCCGGGCTTGTTAATCGATGGCAACCACGCAGTTGCGGCCTTGCTGTTTGGCTTGGTAAACCGCTTTGTCGGCGCGTATAAACCACTCCTCTGCAGTCTCATCGGGATGAAGCTGGGCGCAGCCAAACGACGCCGTAAGTGTACCTTCAGGATCCCTGAGTTCCAGTTCTATTTGTGCGCGCAATTGTTCGGCAATCACCAGCGCATCAGTGAGCTGGGTATTGCGTGCAAGCACGACAAATTCCTCGCCCCCGAACCGGAAGATCCGGTCGGTTTTGCGCACCCGTTTAGTGAGCAGCGTTGCCAACTCTGCCAGCACGACATCGCCCACATTATGGCCAAACTTGTCATTCACCATTTTGAAAAAATCCAGGTCCAGAACGATCAAGGTTGCGGGTGTCTGGTTGCGGGCAAAATCCTCCACGCTCAGGCGCATTTCTTCATCCATCGCACGGCGGTTGCCCAAGCGGGTAAGCGTATCCTGGGTGGCGTAGCCCTCGAGCAATAATTGCTGTTTGTGGGTCAAGAGCGCGAAT
>JAJQJO010000026.1 GCA_021323495.1 Cellvibrio sp.
GGCCGTAGAGTGAATCCTGGTTTTCGTAATCGCGGTATAGATAAAAAGCGCGCGGCTCCAGGGTTTGGGTAAACGCTCCACCAAACAATTCATTGTCGCGCTCAAAATACAAACCCATATCCAGTGAGCCCTGGGGTGCGGCGAATTGTGGATCGCTATCAACATCCGTGCGCAGGTTGGTCGCTTCCAACTTATAGCCGAGGGTTTTCACACCTACGCCTGGCTTCATGTAGCCTGCAGTGAATTCTTTATCCCAGGTCAACTTGTAATTGGTACGTGCCCGCTCGCCAGTAATTAAATCTGCTTTATAGGCGCCGTTGGCGGGGTCTTCTTCATAGTAACGGTTCATCCCAAAGTGGGCGTATTCGTTATCCAGCTCAACCAGCCAATCATTCACCCGATAGCGTCCATTGGCATTCATGCGCGGCAATTCGCGGTAAGGCAATTGGGTACTGGTAAGCAGGCGGAACTCTTCGGCTTTGGCACCCAGTTTCCAATGTTTACTCTTGTAACCCGCGGCAACAGTTTGACGGATATAGGCTTCGCGGTTCAGATCAACCGAGCTGCCATCGACATCGCGAATATAATCTGCGTCACTGATATCCGTGTAATCAATTGCCGTTGACCAGGGTTTGTTGCGCCCGCCGATTTGGGTCAAGTTGTATTGCCAGCGATCCTCGCCGAGGTACTGTTCATCGATCTCATCGTCCTCGCGGCCGGTGTCGCCACTGCGATCGTTGTTAAGCGCGCTACCACTCAACTCGGTGTCAAAATATCTGGACATATGGCGCAGCTCGGCCGCCAGCAAGTAGCCGTGCTCAGCCAGATAGCGAGGAGTAAAAGTAGCGTCGTAATTGGGAGCGATATTCCAATAGAACGGAGCAGAAAACTCATCGATACCATCGCTTTGGTCCAAGCCAATCGAGGGAAACAAAAAGCCTGTCAAGCGGTCCGGGCCGATCGGAAAGCGGAAATAAGGGGCGTAGACCACTGGCACATCCTTGACATGCAGACGCATATGCCTGGCGGTGCCGTAATGTTTGTCGTTGTGCAGGGTGATGTTGGAACCCTTGATTAACCAGGAATTATCCCCCGGCTCGCAGCTGGTAAAGGTACCTTGGTCCAGGCTGATCACTTTATCGCCAAACTTATCCAGGCTTTCAGCGCGGCCGCGCACACGGGTTTCATAAAGGACAAAGCGGGCGTTGTCCAGATGCGCATCACCGGTATTGGTATCTACGTAGGCTTTGTCCGCACGCAATAACAGGCCCGGTTCACGCACCTGGATATCGCCATCCAATTCCGCTTCGCGGGTGGACTTATCAAACGTGAAAGTGTCGGCGCGGAAGGAGCGGCGCCCTTGGGTCAGGCGCACATCATCACGCATGATAAATTTGGTCTGCCGCTCGGATTCAGAATAATCCGCCGTGCCAAAAATATTGGCTTTCTCCGGATCGAGCTCCGATTCATTATCCTCGCGCGGCGGCGCTATATAGGATCCGCAACAGGCGGTACGCAGCTGCGCTTTCTGCTCCGGAGTCAACTCCTCCATAGGGACCCAGTCCCATTCACGCATCTGCGCATTGGAATCTTTTTTTGGTGTAGCAGTGGCATCATCGGCCCAGGAAACTGGCGATGCCAATAACAAAATCCCCGCCCATTGAGCTGCTACACACAAGGCAAGGCGGGAACGATGGAATTTACTGCGCTGGTATTGCTTGGAGTGATTCTGGGTTGGAGCCATTAACCGCGGTCTCAAATAGGCGCGCCATGCTTATGCCGCCGAAAAAATTCCAGCGATTCTACTGTAAACCGCCGGTACTGGGAATGAATTGGGGGAAATCAGCTGACTGGGGTAGAATCGGCAACCTGGACAACCAGGCGCCAAGCCAGTTAAATAAAAAACCAGGCGCGATTTTTAAACAGCCATCGGAATCTGCATGACCAATCCCCACGACACTGCCAGTCCCGCCGCCACCCAAGTGTCTGTCGACACCCGCAAGTTAGCACTTGCAAGCTGGGTGACCCAACATACACCGGCAGCGCAATATCCGATAGTGCTCCAGAGCCTGGGGAGTGACGCTGGTTTCCGGCGCTACTTCCGCTATCAAAACCCTTCGCAATGGCTGGCCGTGGATGCCCCGCCCACCACTGAAGATACCCCTCAATTCCTCGCTATCGCCCACCTGATAGAACAACAAGCAGTGCGCAGCCCGCGTATCGCTGCGGTCGATGCAGTACAAGGGTTTTTGTTGGTCGAAGATTTTGGAGATCGCCTGTTGTTCCGTGAGGCTAACGCTGAAAACGCCGATTCACTTTACCAACAAGCACTGGATACCCTGTTACAGCTCCATCGCTGCCCGGACGATCCCGCGCTTATCCCACGCTATGACCGCGCTTTGCTGCGCCGCGAACTGGAGATTTTCAGCGAATGGTTTGCCGAAAAACTACTCGGCCATGCACTCGATACGACCGAAAAAAAATTGCTTGATGGGTGGTTCACGCAGCTGGAAGACAATGCCCTGGCGCAACCACAAACCTTCGTCCATCGCGATTACCATTCGCGCAACCTGATGTTGCTCGATGATGGCTCACTGGGCGTGATTGATTTCCAGGGCGCACTCTGGGGCGGTGTCACCTATGACCTGGTGTCGCTGCTGCGCGACTGTTACCTGCGCTGGCCAACTCAACAAGTTACCCGCTGGGCACTGGATTATCGCGCGCAGGCGATCGCCGCCGGTATTATCCCCGCCGTCAGTGACGCGGAGTTTTTGCGCTGGTTTGACTGGCTCGGCTTGCAGCGCCATATCAAAGTATTGGGAATTTTCGCGCGCCTGTCTTTGCGCGATGGCAAAACCGGCTATCTCAATGACCTACCCCTGGTGATCCGCTACACATTGGAAGTCGCCGGGCAGTATCCGGAATTGCGAGCTTTTGCCGATTGGTTTACGCAGACGTTATTGCCACTTGCACAACAGCAATTCTGGTACCGGGACTATCAAACAGCAGGAAATCAAAGCGCAGGTGACCAATGAAAGCCATGATCCTCGCAGCGGGATTGGGCAACCGCATGCGCCCGCTTACAGACCATACGCCCAAACCGTTACTGTGCGCCGGTGGCAAACCATTAATTGAATATCATTTGCACAATTTGCGGCGCGCCGGAATCAGTGAAGTCATTATCAACCTCGCCTATCTTGGCGAAAAAATTCGCGCGCATCTGGGCGATGGCCAGCGTTTCGGATTGAGCATTATTTATTCCAGCGAACCCGAGCCGCTGGAAACCGGCGGCGCACTGTTACAAGCACTGGATTTGCTCGGTACAGATACCTTCTTATTGATCAATGGCGATGTCTGGTGCGATCTGGATTTTGCGCATTTTATCCGGCAGCCCTTTGTTGAAAATAACGTGACCGAAAACCAACTGGGCCATTTGCTACTGGTCTCCAATCCTGCTTTCCATCCATACGGCGATTTTGCGCTTGCCGGCAATGGCCGGTTAATTGATGACCCCGAAAAAATTCATCCGCAACGATTCACGTTTGGCGGTATCAGTTTGCTCAAACCGGAAATAATCGCCAACTATCCGGATAAGCGCCTGAAATTTCCCCTGGTCGAAGTGCTGCGCCGCGCAATTACCCATCAACAACTGACCGGAGAAATACATTCCGGTCACTGGAGCGATGTGGGCACACCGGCTCGACTGCAAGAGCTGGACAATTATTTGCTCCATACCCAACGCACTTCCGCTAGCAAAACACCAAACCAAAACTACTGACCACAACTACTAACCACAACTACCAACCAGAGCTACGAAGCCAAAAATATCAAACAAAACTTTATAAACTAATCATTGATTGACGAACCACTTATAGACCAACCATTGATCGACCACCTAAAGGACGCACCATGTTAAAAACAGATTTCAGCTCACCCAATCCACTCAGCTTGGGTAAGATTATTCCCGCACTCGTTATACTTTTTTTGATTACGGTAGTGTATGGCAGTTGGTACACAGTTGACCAAGGAGAGCGCGGTGTCCATTTGCGCAACGGTAAAATTATTGGCACGGCGGCGCCTGGCCTGGGCTTTAAAATTCCGCTGATTGATACCGTCGTAAAAATTTCCACCCAGACTCACACAGCGAGTTATCAGGAACTGCAAGCTTATAGCCGCGACCAACAACCCGCCACGATTCGCGCCTCAGTCACGTTTAGTGTTCCAGCCGATAAAGTGGAAGAAGTTTATGAAAATTTTAAAAGCATCGATTCGATGATCGCACGTCTGGTTGATCGCCAGGTTCCGACTCAAGTGGAAAATATTTTTGGGAAATACACAGCCATTTCCGTGGTGCAAGAACGGGTTAAATTTGGTATTGATGTTACCGATGCTATCACCAAAGCCATTAACGGCCCAATCGTGATTAATTCGGTACAGATTGAAAATATCGACTTTAGTGCCGCCTACGAAAAATCCGTAGAAGACCGCATGCGCGCCGAAGTTGAAGTGCAGACCCAAAAACAAAATCTGGAAAAAGAACGTGTAAGCGCCCAAATTGCAGTCACCAAAGCACAGGCCGAGGCCGACTCCCAACTGGCACGCGCCAAGGCGGAAGCGGAGAGCATCCGTATCCGTGGCGATGCCGAAGCATCTGCTATCAAAAGCCGCGCCGAAGCATTGGCCCAAAACCAAAACCTGATTGAACTGACCAAAGCAGAAAAGTGGGACGGGCAATTGCCAAAGACCATGCTACCCAACGGCACCCTGCCATTTTTTAATACCAATAAATAACAAAAAAAGGGCGCTATCATCAGCGCCCTTTTTTAAAACCGTTCGTTTATAGCAATCAATTCATCGCCACCAATTGCATCGATCCCGCCTCATTGACCTGCAAGACCAACTGTATATCATTATTCGAGTCATTCACCACCTTACCGTTCAAGAGCAACTCCGTTTTAATCGGGTATACCCCCTGCGGCAATCCCTCGGGCAAGGTAAATGAAAATTCATTTTGGTAGCGCCCACCGCGTTTGGTTTCTTCATTGACCGGTTTGGTAAAGTTTTTTAATTCTTTGGTATTGTCTTCATTGTCGTAAATGGCGATGCGCTCTTCGATTAATGCCGTTTTTTGTTTTGTGCCCGGCACTACGACTATATCGGATTGGATAATGACTTCTTTTCCTGGCTCCACAATATTGCCCGGCAGGGTTTTGGTAACATATTCCGTCGCCACAGGCTCAACCGGCAGAGTAGTGTTTTTGGTTTTGTAATCGTCCGCCACCTGCGCTTCTTCGGCAATCCGCTGGGAGCGATGCTTGATCACCATTTTAGTAATCAGGGTAACAGCTATTGCAACCGCGGCAATTTTGGCAGCTGCTTTTAAATGTTCGCGATTCTTACAACTCTGGTCGCCGCTATCACACTTGTATGACTTGTCGACCGTGCGCTTCAAATCCATGAGATCAAATGCATGGCTTGAGTGTAAAAACGCAATGGAGCTAAACAACACCAATAGTTTGGATTTCATTGTGCGTAACCTGAAAGTGATGTTAAGTAGGAGCGAGCATTATTTGATAGTAAAACCGGTCTCTTTAAGTTTGCGCTGGGTCTCCTGCGCAAGCATCTTTAATTCTTTCGCTTGTTTGTTAGCAGCGTCTAGATCCAGCGCCGACTCAGCCTTGGCGATCGCACAGGCGTAATTCTTTTTCTTCATGCAAGCATTGGCTTCGACCAATAGTTTATCCAATTTGGTCGCCACCGATTTTTGCTGCTGCCGGGCAAGATTGGCTGACTGTTTGATTTCCACCGCCTGCGCGTTCGCCGGATCCTGCATCAACACATTGGCAGACAACGCCAGGGCACATTCGTAATCCGCTTGCTGCAGACAGGCTTGTGCCGCATCCAATTCTTTCGCTATTGATTGCTGCTGCTCCGCCAGTACCGATTGCTGTTGTTGCTCGATTTTATTGATTTTTTCGCTGAGCAATTGACTGGCAGTATGATTAGCATTGAGTTCGCGAGCACGCCCGGCAAATAGCTGCGCGCAACTCAAATCCTGTTGGCTCAGGCACGTTTCTGCCTCTTGCACCAATGCGTTCATTTTCTCTTCATCCGCGCGCTCAGCTTTGGCCAGTTGCGCCGCTTGCAACAACTGCATCGCATCCCGGTTATCCTGATCAAGACTGGTCGCCACCAGACTCTGTTCTATCGCACAATTGAAATCACCCGCGGCAAAACAAGTCTGCGCTACGGCAATTTTTTCGGCAACTGTCTGCTGCAATTGCGCTTGTGCCTGATACTGGCTGTAACCAAACCAGACAGCTCCCGCAAGGGATACCAACGCCAGACCAAGGGCCGTCGTCACCGCTATCGGATTACGTTTGGGAAATAATTCGTCGGCAAATCGTCCGATAGTCGCCGTGCGTTCAGCTTTGGTCAGAGCCAGGGCGCGGCTCAACGCTTTCCATTCGCGCGCATTGAGTTTATCGAGGCGCTTGGGTGTGAGCTTTTGTTGCTGCGCATCAAAGGCCGAGCGATTGTTATAGGGATGGCGTCCCGCAAGCATTTCATAGATTACACAGGCGAGCGCATAGACATCATCACTAAAACTGACTGGCTCGTCCTTTACCATTTCGATGGTCGCATAAGCCGGGGTCAGCGCTCCCAATTGCCCCGCATCAAACCTGTGCTTTTGCGCTTCTTTGGAGGCCGCGCGCGCAATGCCAAAGTCTAATACCTTGGCATTGCCATCTGTATTGACATAAATATTGCCCGGCTTGAAATCAGCATGGATTAGTTGACGTTGATGCGCATACGCCAGCGCTGCAAAAAGATCCCGGGCTATTTTCCAAACCTGCTCTTTCGGCAAGCCTTTATTGTGCTGCGCCTTGATCAATTTATCCAACGGATGCCCTTCCAGCAGCTCCATGGTCATAAACAGGACATCGCCTTCACGGTCAAAATCGTGCACGGTCACTATGTTGGGATGGGCGAGCGTTTGCGATTTGGCTGTTTCTTGCTGGAGGGCGACAAAAGCATCAGGATGGTCTTTAAAATCCTGGTTCAGGATTTTGGTCGCTATATAAGGATTGGGGTCCTCGGCCTCCACCTTGCGCAGATCTTTGGTTTTGTAAACAGTCCCCATACCGCCATGCCCCAATACCTCTTCGAGCAAAAAGCGTTTTTTGAGGAGCGTCCCTTTGCCACTTTGCGATTGCTTGACCAGTTCGCGCGCTTGCGCGAAACCGGCGGAGCGATTATGGGAGGCGGTGTAACGGGTAAACCGGGTGGCTTGGTCCGCATCGACAGGCTCTTGATGCCCGGTTTTATTCTGGACTATCCGTGTTTCACCGTCCCCAGCAATACTTCTCAAGCTGGTTTTGTCGGAATCATCATTATTGGCCACGCAAAAATCCCCTGAGTTTTGGCGTATTTATAACCATGAATACTAACACGCCAGCGGGTTTTACGGCATGTGGTAGAAGCATCCCCAGCCAGTGGATAACCTGCCAGCACGAAATATGCTGGCGCTTTCCCGATGCACCAAATCAGTTAAAAGATAGCCATTTCTTCGGTTGACAAACGAATCGAACACGGCATAATGTCGCGTCCTTGAATCCCGACCCCTTTTCGACAGTTTTGTCCAGAATTTATCTATAGGAGCACTAAGGTGGCAAATACACCCCAAGCCAAAAAACGCGCGCGTCAAAATGAAAAAGCTCGCAAGCACAACGCAAGCATGCGCTCTATGGGGCGTACTTACCTCAAGAAAGTGCTGAGCGCTATCCAAACCGGTGACAAGGCAGCCGCCCAAGCCGCTTATGTTTCAGCTGTTGCAGTGATCGACCGTATCGCTGACAAAGGCCTGATTCACAAGAACAAGGCCGCTCGTCACAAGAGCCGCTTGAACGCCAAAATCAAGGCACTGGCCGCAGCCTGATTGCCCATTTGGTTACAAGTGTAAAAAAACCGGCCCAGGCCGGTTTTTTTATGCCTGTCATTTGACCGTACCTCTGCCACAGGCACCACAAAGCATAACGTTAGCTCTATACACTGTCACAAAAACAGATTATCTTCGGCAGCAACTTATGTCCGGGCCCTTTCCGGCATCACAAAAAAAGAGCTGGGCTTGGGGTGGTATCAACCAGAGTCAACTGAAACATGGACGTGGTTGCCCATGGTTAGCACCTAACCCCGAAGTGCACATACTAATAATGGAGATACTTTATGCTGCCACGTGATCACTACCTGAAACAAACTTTTCAGGATGCTGTTAACTTTCCCGATGGTTTTGAAAAAGGTGGCCTCTCGGATATCCAGGCGCGCCTGATTCGCAAACAAGGAGTGCTAGTAAATGCCCTCACAATGGATGAGGTTTCGGACCCCACTCCTGACGACTTGCATATCCTCAAAGTGATCGCCAACCAAAGCGCTCCAAAAAGCCCCATCGAACAAGCCTGGGTTAAATATCTCTCTATTGTAAAAACCCGCCAGGCCTCAGCACCGGCAAAGGCCAGCAAAGCCAAGGTAAAAGCGAAACCTGCGGAACCCGCTGCAGAAGAACCCAAAGACGCCGAGCCTGCAACAAAATCCACGAAAGCAAAGAGCACCAGGAAAGCAGCAAAAACAGATTGAGATCTTGCTCCTTCGGTCGATATAAAAAGGCGCAACCATTATGGTGCGCCTTTTTATTTTCCCCTCATAAAAACATCATCCAATGCATTTTGCTTTTTAAAGCAGAAACAGCTTATGCAACCACGCTTGTTATGGGTCCGGCTGCGCTATAAGGTGCAATAGTTCCATAAACGCCCATTGCCAACGCCACCGTATCCAATACCTGGGTATGCAAAGGTGCGGAGACCACCTGTCCGCGGCGAATGGAACTACCGCCACCGGCAAACATAAACGGTGCGTTGGCACCAGTGTTTATACTGGTATCGCCCATGTTGGTCACCTGCACAACCAATGTGGAATCCAGCAAGGGGGCACCATTAATGTCAGTGGTGCTTTGAAGTTGCTGAATCAGATGGGTCAGGCGCGCTGTCAGGTAAGTACGAAAGTCCACATACACATTGAACGGTGCACCATTGGCAGCCAAGCCATAGGTGAAATCAAAACCGGTCACGGTAAAATCGTCCTCGTCATTTCCCATTAACATGGTAACCACACGGGTTAATCCGCATTTGATTGCCGTTATGGCGTTATTTGTTTGCAATTCCCACAGGCGGGTAAAATGCGCACCATTGTTAGGTGGAATACTTTCCGCAGGCCAAGCCACTTGCTGCAAATCGCATCCAGGTAAAACGCCAGTGGAAGAAACCTCAGCCTGCAATTGCCGTATTCCTTCTTCGTTGGCCTGCAAGCGTGCCCCGGCAAAACTGCCCAATCGCTGTTGCAGCTGCTGCACCGCTTCCAAGTTAATAGCCATTTGTTTGTATTGCTGCTGAAACTGGGGATTGGTGGAAGCCTGTACGTCGCGCAAGATTTCAAACACGCGTGACGGATCGGTAATAACCGGGGTTTTCGTCCAGTTGTTTATCGCAGAAATCGAAGTATTGCCTGACAACACACCGAGCTGGATGGAGGAAAAGGGAGTAGTTCCGCCCAGCACATCGCCCAAGGCCAAATCGATTGTTTTGGGGGCGCCAGTCAACGCACCCAGGGTGGTTTGCGGCAAGCCATGACCGCCATGTCCTTGCATATTGGTGTTGGCAAAAAATACGCACTCCTGTTTTACCGGCTCCAGCGGAGCCGAACAGGCTTTTAACTGGAGGCCGGCACTTGGCGTAATGGTGGTGCTCGCACCGCCCGGGGCGCCGCCCGGAATAAATACAAAAATAACGTTCTTCACCGAAGTAGCTGCGCTGGCAGTATTGGCAAATCCCGCACCTGCCGCTAATAAACCTGCACTTACAAATGGCGCACTTGCGGTGCCACCGGCAATCATTTTTAACAGCTGGCGGCGATTATTTTGCATAGTTTTTTCTTGGGTTTTCATAATTCAAACCTTCCTTAATTTGCAAATAAAAATGTGAAAAATTATTGGCTGCGATCTTTGCGATAGCGCGCTGATTGCAAACTGCCCAGGCGTTTCAACATAGTGCGCACATTGTTGCCGTTGCTGGTCATAGCGTAATCCAGCCGCTCTTTTTCACAGAGGTAATCAGCTTGCTCTGCTGAAGACAAATTGGTCGCACCCGGCTTGGCAGGATCAAAGGTTTTTGTCCCGGTACCAAATGCCGCACGGAAATTATGCTCGACAAAACAATAGCGACTCGCATCGAGGGTAGAGAGTTTTTGTGCGAGGTCCCCGGCGCTGGAAAATGCCAGGGTAGCTCCATCAATCGCGCTGCTCACACCGGTTAAAATACCGACAGAATTTACCGGATTGCCCTCGCTATCCTGTGTCCGTTTCTGACTGCCTGGATAGAGATTCTGATAAGCAAAACCTACCTGCCAGAACGAATTATCGCGAATTGGACCTGCATCCAGTGTGGTCGGGCCATAGACGTCCTGGCAGAGCACACGGTTGCGGATAGCAAGGGCAAGCTCGCTTGGCTTGGTTGCCGATGTATCGCTTTTACTGGCCACAAAAGCGCCACTGGTAAGTAAGCCCCCTTGGCGGATATGGGCTGGATAATTCGTTTTAACGAAATTAGTACCATCAATGTTGGTGTAACCTAAACCATAAAAATTAAACAAGACCTTGTTAATGACGCCGTAATTGCTCGCGAGCAACGTATTGAAAGGACCGGCCTCATCCAGCACAACATGGCCGAACCACTCGGTAATTTCACGTGACAGTGACTGTTTAACCTCGGCGGTAAATTCGGGCGCAAAGAATGCCGATGTTGTTCCGTTGCTAACATTTTCTGTGCCCAACCAACGCTCGGAGAATTTTCCGAAGTGCTCGCGGGCACTGGTTTTATTCAGCAGGCGGTTCACCTGCATTTCGATTTGTGAATCGGTTTGCAAGGCGTTATTTTTTGCTGCGTTTAGCAATTCATCATCTGGCGTACTGCCGGTAAAGGTGAATGCGAGGAAGGATGCAAACTCATAAGGCGTTAACACGTAGGCATCGTTATCAATAGGTTGCGCCGGTAACAACGCAGCGTTATTGCCGGCACGAATATCACTGACTGCTATTCCGGTTTCCTGCCGATATAAAAACTGTGGCGATGACAAGGCAGTGCGCAATGCGAGACCTAGTGCTGCGGTAATTTGCTGGCTGGTAACGGCGCCGGCGAATAGCGACAAATACTGTTCAATTTCCTGCTCCGTTGCCGGGCGACGGAAAATCCGGGTAAGGGTTACAGTAGTAAATCGGGTTGCGCAGGCTTCTGCGGTCAACCCAGGGCAACTGAGTAAACTGCTCAGGTTCGCTGTCGCCTTATCGACAACATTAATAGCAAGCTTGCCAAAATTAGCCTGCACAAATTTAGTAATAGTCTCCTGGGTATTGTTATCAAACCCATTCACACGTGTATTCGCCAATAGCAAATCCAGGTTGGTAGCCGGCAGGTCAGTCAATAGATTTACACCGGTTAAATCACGCACACTATTGATATATTCCGCGCGTGTTAATACCCGCAGTAACCGTGGCCCATACGTCAGGTTATCAGTGCAGTTAGCCAGGGGCGGTGTGGATGATGCGCTGGAAGAAACGCTGGACGAGCGCGCACTGCTGCTCAATGGATATGTTGAACTCGATGATTTAACACTGCTTGACGCACTCGAGGGCAAACTGCTGGAAGAGCGCATTGAGCTGGCCAAGCTGCTTGAATATTTGCTGCTGGCTACACTCGAAGATGTTTTGCCAACACACTTGACGCCGTCTAAAAAAAAGTCCGCAGGTCTGGTCAGGTTCATTCCATTAGGATAGGAAATATTGAACCCAAAATTATCCGTTTGGTTGGTATTCAACATGCTGTTCCAACCGACATGCTTAACACGTACGGACTGGCCTGTCTGGATATAACTACCATTCCATAACTGGGAAATTTTTTCTGCGTTGGAAAAATTCCAAAGCAGTTCCCATGTTGTCTTGGGGGCACCCAGGTTGGTAATGCTAATATCCAGGGTTGCACCGCTGCCCCACTTACTTTGAATGGTATATTTTACGTCACACTGCGCTTGCACATTGATGGTGTAAGACATCAACATGCCTGCTGCAGACAAAAGGGATAAGCTTCTTAAGTTCACAATCTACTCCTTGTTCAATTACTTGGAAAAGCATCTAGGCAACTGTTATTTGCAGAACACCTGGTTATACGCCAAGCGAGCTCCGGGAAATATCAGCGGGGTTGGTGGTTGATTGGACGATCTATAGTTATTAAACAGATGTTAAATAGTTAACAAATTTAAACCTAATTAATGTTATATTTTTTATTCAAAATAAAATTGATAAGAAAAATATTTTTGTATGCACTTTCGGTTTTTTACAGGTGAAGAAATAATTCGCGCAGATCAAAAAATTTTTATTTTTTTACCAATACGCAATTATCCATCGGTTATACCGGGGTATGAATGGGCTGTCAATTGTGAAAAAAACGCAAAAAAAACCAGCTCTTGGTGAGAGCTGGCTTAATCAAAACCGTCTGTTTACTTTAGCAATTGACAGCCTATCAGGCCACAAGTTACTCGGGAATTAATACCTGCACCGAATATTTTTTTCCAACCTGAATATTCTCGATGCAATTTCCAGCAATTAATTCACCATCACAACGAATTTCGGTTGCCATCACTTTTGCCCGCTCAATAGATACGTGAAACTCGGCACCCCGAAACTTCCTCAACGCTTTCGCACTGGGCCATCCTGATGGCAATTGCGGTGCGATGCATAAACCGCCTCCATTGCCTTGCAAACCAAACACACCCTCCACCAGGCAGCGATAAACCCAGGACACTGTACCGGTATTGAACAACTGCGACGAGCGCCCCGCTGTGCGCGGATACTGGTGATATGCACCGCGATAATAATTGGGAATATAAATAGGCAATTGGCCGCGCTGCAAATAATCAGCTTCGTCCGGACCAGGGATCATTTGGCGTAGCAGTTTATATGCGCGATCTTTTTCCGCGATCGTAAACAAGCTATATATGTAAAAAATCGCAGCATGATTGTACACCGACCCATTTTCAGCCGAGCCAGGATGTTTTTGGGTAACACGGCCAACATCGTCGCGCATCGCGGTATACGCCGGTGCAAGCATGGTCACCCCATAGGGTGTTTCCAATTGCTGCTCAACCGCTGCAATCATTTTGTTGCGTTGCTCTTCATTTGCCGCACCACCTAATATCGCCCAGCTTTGCGGATTTAAAAAAATACGCCCTTCTTTATCTTTGCTGATGCCAAACACCACATTGTCATCGGTAATGCCGCGTCCGAACCATTCACCATCCCACAGATATTTATTTACAGCGGCATTGACAGCTTGTGCACCCGCGCTGAATTCCTGTTGCAAATCTGCGCGCGAAACTCTGGTACAAACATCGGCCCACAAATTCAATGCGTAGGCAGTCGCCACTGATAGCCAACCGGAAACACCTTTGCCTTTATAACCGACCATATTCATCGGATCGCACCAATCGCCCTGCGCAATAAAACTCAACCCACGCTCATCGCGCGAACTGAGCAACCAGCGCATAGCATTGGAGATACGGTCAAAAACGGATAATGTTTTACCATCATGACCAGCCACCATTTCCTGCAAAAGAGCGTAGTCATTCGTCTCATCAAGATAGGTTTTCAGACACACCGGCAACCAAACACAATGGTCGGTATGGGGGATCTGATTGATATATTTCAGCTCCGCCCCTTCCACTAACAAAATACCATCGGGCATAGCACCCGAGTCCTCTTGCTGACCCAAGGCATGCAAGAATGCCGCGCGGGTGACGCCGGGCTTAATAAACGTCATACCCATGTTATCTTGCAAATAATTACGTGTTTGGGGATCGGTCGTTAAACGGTTAACATCGCCGTGATAAAACACCTGGCGCGGCAACCAGTTGTTTACAAAATTATTTAATTCGGCATCAGGTGTTTCAATTTGCAAGCAACCACTACCACTGGCGATATAAGCGGTATATTCCACTTGTGCCCTGGAAAAACCCGCCGCACTTAAATAAGTATCGCGCAGCTTTATGATTTCAACATCATCAAATGCCGGACCAAAAATAAACCGATAATCCTGTTGCGCCTGGTCAGGCAACTCCAAACGATACTGCAATATTGCCGCAGGGGTTTCATAACGTGCGTCACCACCGGAAAGCAATTCAGCTTGTAGTGCATCCGGATTATGTAATCCACCCTCACCTTCGAATGTTTCTTGCTTGGCTTCCCATGCGACCGGGTTAACCTCGTGCAGGAAAAATGTTTTGTCTTTGAAGTTTTTGTTTTTAAAATAATCGGCCACTTTTTGATATGGTGTTACGCAGGTTGCCACTATGCCGCCCAGATCCGCGCGATACTCTGCCGATTGGTTCATCCAGGACATATAACCCACGGGGAAATAAGGGTACACACTAAGCTTGCGAGTGCGCCCGGAATTATTAATAACGCGCAACTGCCACAACTCAACCACATCTTTCACCGGCAAGGATAATGTCAGCTCAGCGCGCACACCATCGCACTCAATTGCCCACTGCAAATCGCTTTTGCCTACCGAGAAAGAATAGTCGCTGTAATTTGCGCGCACGGGCTCATAAGGAGCAGAGAAAATATTGCCGCTCTCCTCGTCTTTAATATAAAAAAAACGACCGGGATGATGCGCATAATACGGCTGCTCCGGCTGCATAAATGTTTTCGCTTCCAGGTTCGGTGCATAGGCGTATTTAGCTGGCTCTGGCTGCATAAATTGCGCAACCGCGTAACCGCGGCAGGTAACCTGGATCATCATTTGCTGATTCCAAAGGAATCCGGCAGCGCGCGGCATAGCAGTGGGGGTTAATAATTCATAGCGTTGGCCATTATGCGTGGGACGCAACATAAGCAGCTCCTGGAACGTTTATCAAAGAGAAGAGTGCACAGGCGGCCGCCTGTGCAGTATTAAGGGAATTACACAATTGCAGCTTTACGTGCGATCAAATCGCTTTGGATTTTTACCAGCTGGTGTTTATCAAGATGATAAAAAGTCATTACCCCAACAGCGGCAAATGCAAATAACGCAGGAATAAAAGACATAAGCCAAACAATACCCGATTGCGATTCGGCAGATTGAACCGTGTTAGCAACATAACCCAAAGCCGTAAATACCGACCCCATTACTGCGGCGGCCAGGGCCGTACCGAGCTTTTGGGAAAAAGTCGCCGCAGCAAACGTCATTGCAGTTGCGCGGCGGCCAGTGCGCCATTCGTTGTAATCGGCAGTGTCCGCATACATGGAGAAGGCCAAAGGTGACTTGGGCCCCAATACAAAACCAATCATAATTTGCAGCGCAAACATCAAGGTGATTTGGTCTTTTGGAATAAAGTAAAAGGCGATCGACAACACACCTGTTATGGACATCAGGATCATCATCAGGATTTTTTTATCGATGAATTTTGTCATGATTGGTGTACAAGCGGCACCTGCGGCAGCGGCAGCCATATAGGCAGGAACAAAACCGGCCATTAATTCGGGGCGTTCAACATAATATTTAAAATAGTAGGCTGCAGATGATGTGCGCAGCGTAATCGTGATCATGATGATCAACGCCAAAAAGAACAACACAACCCAGGGGCGGTTTTGCGTCAAGTCACGAACATCTTGCCAGACATTTGTTTTTTGTTCAGGCGGCGGAGCAATACGTTCGCGCGTGTTAAAAAACGTGATGGTAAACAATATGCAGGCGGCAATGCCCCACACAGCCATGGTTAACTGCCAACCCAACTTTTCATCGCCATTGCCAAGCCATTCAACTAGCGAAGGCGTGGCAGCGGTCACCAATGTCGCGCCGCCAAATGCAAAAATAAATCGCAAGCCATTGATGGTGGAACGCTCCTGCGGATCATTCGACATTACTCCCGACAGCGCATTGTAGGGAATATTGATGCAGGTGTAACACACCATCATCAGCAGGTAAGTGCAATACGCCCACACGATTTTTCCATTTTCAGACAAATCCGGGGTGGTGTAAGTCAGTACGCCCGCCGCCGCCAGGGGTAATGACATCCAAATTAAATAAGGACGGAACTTTCCAAAGCGCGTATTAGTGCGATCTGCTGCTGCGCCGATGATAGGATCGGTAAATGCGTTGACAATCTTGATGACAAACATCATCGAGGCCGCCGCTGCCGCCGAAATCCCGAATACATCGGTATAAAAAATCATTAAAAAAGTGGCGATATTCATCCAGAAAAAATTGAACCCGCTATCTGCCAAGCCATAGCTGATTTTTTCACGCCAGGGTAAACGCACTAGAACCGGTGGCGGAGCATTATTGTTGTTATTCACGCACGAACCTCAAATCATTTTTACTATTAACTGAACGTTATATGCGACTGGTCGACGCACGTTTTTTAATTTCGTAACCCATATCGACTTTTTTGGATTCGATCGACTTTTCATTCAGCACCCGGATAATCATTTCCGATGCTTTTACACCCATTTCGTAACGACCAACAGACACACTGGTCAACGAGGGATTCACATACCCAGCTGCTTCAATATCATTAAAACCGCAAATGGCCATATCCTGGGGAACACGGAT
>JAJQJO010000326.1 GCA_021323495.1 Cellvibrio sp.
GTAAACGCCAATCGGTGATGCGCTTTAGTCACAGCTCTTACTATCAAGGACAATACAATGCAGCGAAAAATCGCGATTTTGAGGCACAACCCCACATCGATCCAAAAGAATATTGCGCGCATGGCGGATCTTTTCCGATCCGGATTAAAAATAGTGGACTGATAGGTGCTGTAACCGTATCGGGTTTAGCGCAGGAAATAGATCATCAATTAGCGGTAGATGCGTTACGCCAAGTGATGAAACAAAATTGAATGCCCTGTCTTATCGAATTTAGAAATAATATTTTAACGACAATTGAATAAAATCGTCATTTTCAGCTGCTTTTAAAGGATCATCATTGCCAACATTGTTGAAAAGATAAGCCTCCATTGCAACGGCCCAATCAGCCCCAATCCGGCTGTTAAGACGCAACCGGGAAAAATGTGTTTCATAATCAAAGTCGTAAAGGATACCTACAAGCAATTCAGTTCCATCAGTATTATTGAGTACCCATCGGATACCACTAAAAAGATCATTTTGGAAATAACTGGGGGAGCGCTTTTTTCGCTCATCCCAGTTATATTCCATAAGCCAGGCGATATCGGCACCAGAATCCGAAATACCATAAAAACTCTTTTCAAATCCAAAAACTGTTGCAGCATATTGATCGTTGGATGTATCCCGATATAAGGCTTCCAGTTTCCATAACCAGGTATCACCTGTGTATTGAAAATCCATCCCAAGCTGTTTCATCTGGGAATAAAAAGGATAAAGCTCATTGAGCATGGAGTCGTACATTAAAGTAGGATCGCGTTGCGTTCCTTCAAAATAAGCGATCCCATAATCAATATTTTCATAATTTCCGGAATAGCGGAGAGCATAATCGACATGTTGTTCCTCCTGGGCACTTTCGTAGCGGGCATGATCGGCATTCACGACCATGGGAGTACGTAACCGCCCTTCTTCGCCTGCAAAATCCCGCTCACGAAAATAAGGCAATAGGTAGATCTCCCATTGGCTTGAATCCAGAGGTATTTCCAATTTAATCATAGGCTGCCCCAATGCAACATTTCCTAGCACATCTTCAAGGCTGTCGCGCTGATTAATAACATTCACCAATCTTTGGGATTCCGCAACTCCCCAATATACGATACCCACACCCGCGTCCAATTGATAATTTTCGCCGTAGTGCCGCCAAAGCAACTCTCGCACGTCAATATGGTCACGCTCACTATCGGCAGAATCAACCCTTCCAAATAAATTAACTAAAAAATCATCTGTTGCGGATGATTTAAAATACATCTCTGTCTGAAAGGCAAGACTGGTCTGTTCACTCGCCTGCCCTTCGTATGCAGGCTCCTCCCAAAAATAACGATGAGATAAGTCCAGACTGGTCTTGGTATCGGCAAAGCCCGTACTCGCCATGATAGATAACAACAAAAACATAACTTTTTTCATGAATTCCTTTCCGCATCCAGAAACAGTACCAAATAATAATTACCAAGTGCTTTTATACTTATAAATATAAAAGCACTCCAAAAACTCGAAATGGGTATCGAATACAATTTACTAGCGGATGCGATTGAGAACATTCTTATTAAAGTCATCATCATTCAGAGAGACAGTAAAATTGAAGTTGGAAAATAATAACTCGGTATCTTTATTGGTTTGGATATTTTTCATTTTCAACACATGGGCGCGCCACGCTTTATTAGGATATTGGCGATAGTCGGATAAAATAAGGGTTTTTAACAAGGTATTCTTACGATCATAAAATTCAACCTTTAGTGGTTGTTTATGGTTTTTATCTAACCAGGTAAGCATACGTGTATAACCTGAATCTTTATAATCAGGTTCCATTTCGACAAGATAGACCGATTTTCCATCCATCATTTCCTCTCGCGCCGAAATTCCCTTATATTTTTCATATTCAAACGAACTCATATCCTCGAACGCGAACTCGCTTCCCATAAATGCACCGGATTTATTTGATGAGGATATACGCTTGGTCCGCTTCAAACTGGGAAGGAAAAGCCATTGGTCGTCAGCACCGGTAATATGGGAGTGTGTCAATAACGCCACCCCGGAAACATCCATAGGTTCATCAAAAATAGTAAGCGCTTTATCGCCATCATTTTCCACTTCCAAGGCTTGAGTGCGTAACTTTCTAACGCTTAATTGCCCGGATGCTGTATGCAGCGTCATTGTTAGTGCGACCTCACTAGAGCCCCAGCCTGAATAATTCTGCTTTCGTTCCTTCATTAATACTTGGGGATCCAGATCACTCGCTGCAGCGCACACCGACAACAACAGCACGGCACCCGCAACGAATTTACTAATAGAACTGGCAATATGGATAGATCTACAAAGCAGCATAATTACCTCTTTAACACATTAATTCAGGATTGAGTTTCTGTTGGATAAGCGAGAACAGATGTTCCTGGCAGCTATTTATAAAAAAATGATCGCCTGTCACTATTTCCTTATCGGGCGGGGTAACAAATAAATCTTCCCAGGCAAACACCTCGTCAATACTGGCAATTTCATCCTCCTCTCCGGCAATCAATACAGCGTCCACCGATAATTGTGGTTGTTCAAGAAAGACATAATTTTCACTTAATGCAAAATCTGCACGCAATATTGGCAGATAAAGTTCAAGCAATTCAGGATTGGAAAATACCTGGACGGGTGTGCCTTTGTAATCACGGATCACTTTTATAAAGTCTTCATCGCACAACTTATGCAATGGAACCTCGCGCCCCAAATGCGGCGAACGTTTTGCGGCTATAAAAACTTTCCGTGGTAACAAACCTGTGCGCGCCAATATTTTTTTGGTTAACTCGAATACCAGCAGCGCGCCATTACTATGACCGTAAAATGCGAATGGAATGTCTAATGATGATTTTATGGATTCATACAGGTCATTAATAACCTGATTGATATCATCAACGAATGGCTCACCGAAGCGACGCCCTCGGCCAGGTAACTCGACGCCAACCACCTCGATGAAGTCCGGAAGTGATTCTGCCCAGGCTTTAAATATCTGGCCATTGCCACCCGCATAAGGAAAGCAAAATAAACGAATTTTCGGTGTAGACTTGCGTGGCCAGGTTACCAGCCATCCACTATCTTTTTTCGGATACATGATTTATTCCTTCATAGGTTTGGTCAATAACATTGCCTTCGCCAGAAAAATGCCGTGCATATCTTCCACATTAAAACCCTGACTACGGCAGAGTTCTTTTGTGTTAGCGAAGTGTGAAAAAGTGAAGCCAAAAATGCCTGGCTCTGCAATTACCACATGCCCGCCGTCTTTTGTTAGATTCCATAACTCTTTTATCAACGCAGGGATATCCGGCACCTCGTGCACCATATAAAAAGCCAAAATAAAATCAAACTTTCCCGTTGCAGCAATTGAAGTCGATTGGCATACATGTAAGGTGATATTGTGCGGATATCGGGTGCGGTTATGTTTCTTACTTTGGATGATATCAAGCATACCCGGCTGTAAATCTGCCGCAACGACCTCGCCAGTTTCACCCACACGTTCGGACAGTGGAAAAGTAAAATATCCGGGGCCACAACCAATATCGAGCACCCTCATACCAGCAGTGACATAAGGATCTATTACACTCGATGCAGGTTGTAACCAATAGCGGTAACGGCGATCCAATCCACCGGCGCTCTCAACAGGACAAGGTCTATGAGCAGCAGTCATTTTTATCTCCTATCAAACAACATGTAATGCGCGACTGGCGATACTGCGCAGCAGGATATTGACTGTACCTTCGTAGATTTTTCCCACCTTGGCGTCACGATAAAGTTTCTCGATCCCATATTCTTCCGCTACCCCATTTCCCCCAAAAATTTCCAGGGCTATTGAAGTTGCCCGCTCCGCCACTTGCGATGCAAACAACTTTGCCTTATTGGCGTCATCAATAATTTTCAGATAAGAAGTATCCGCATCCACTTTTTTTGCCAATTGATATATAAACGGCCGCAGTATGTCTATTTCGGCCAAGCATTGGGCGAGCGGGAAACTGACCGCTTGATATTGATTAATGCTATTACCAAAAGCATTCCGTTTTGATGAGTAAGCTATAGCCTGATCCACAGCAGCCTGGGCTATACCGAGCATTTGGGCAGCAATACCTATACGCCCCATACACAGCCCAAAGTTAATAATATCAATGCCGCTTTTTTCATTGCCCAGTAAACAATCGTCAGCGACAAATACATTCTCAAAATTGACATTACAAGTTGAGCTTGCGCGCATACTCATTTTTTCAATATTGTCAGATACTTTGACACCAGGTGTTGTTGCATCAACCAAAAACGCGCTAACAACATTACGGCCTGTAGGTAATTGGTAATTAGCAAAAACGATAAATAAGCCAGCCTCACGCGCATTGGTAATCCAACGCTTGGTACCGCTGATAAGAAATCCTCCTTCTGTTTTGGTTGCGGTGGCATGCATACCCGATAAATCACTACCGCCATCCGGTTCGGTTACGGCGAAAGCTCCGGCAAACCGGGTCGCAA
>JAJQJO010000027.1 GCA_021323495.1 Cellvibrio sp.
CGTCGTTCTGGCTAGCATTAAAGAGAAGTTGAAATACTCAGATGTACCTGAAGGTCTTCGTGGCTTAGGTATTACCTTTATCACCGTGGGATTGATGTCATTGGGCTTTATGTCCTTTGGCGGCATCTCTCTCTAGGCCAAGCGAGGAATCTAATGAATACTGAGATTTTATTAGGCGTAGGCATGTTCACCTTCATCGTGCTTGCACTGGTGGTGGTAATCCTTGTTGCGCAAGCGAAATTAGTGAACAGCGGTGATGTGCAGATTCTTATCAATGATGAGAAAACTATTACTGTTCCAGCAGGCGGTAAGCTGTTGCAAACACTCGCAGCAAGCAACGTTTTTTTGGCGTCGGCATGTGGTGGTGGTGGCAGTTGTGCCCAATGTAAATGTGTGGTGAATGATGGTGGTGGTTCAATCCTGCCCACCGAAGAAGCACATTTTAACCGTCGTGAACAAAATGAAGGCTGGCGTTTGAGCTGTCAGGTTCCGGTAAAACAAAACATGAAAATTCATGTACCGGAGGAAGTGTTTGGGGTGAAGCAGTGGGTAACGACTGTAGAATCCAATCCTAACGTGGCAACTTTTATCAAAGAGCTGACCTTGCGTCTACCAGAAGGCGAAAGTGTAGATTTCCGTGCAGGCGGTTACGTGCAATTGGAATGTCCGCCTCACCATGTCAAGTTTTCTGATTTTGATATTGAACCTGAATATCGTGGCGACTGGGAGCGTTTTGGTTTCTTTAATCTGGAATCAAAAGTGACTGAGCCGGTTATTCGCGCTTACTCAATGGCGAACTATCCTGATGAAAAAGGTGTGGTCAAGTTCAATATCCGTATTGCAACACCGCCGCCTAAATCGCAGGGGATTCCACCGGGCCAAATGTCTTCATTTGTGTTTAATTTAAAGCCGGGCGATAAAATTACTGTGTACGGTCCATTTGGCGAGTTCTTTGCCAAGAAGACCAATGCCGAAATGGTGTTTATCGGTGGTGGTGCAGGCATGGCGCCAATGCGGTCGCATATTTTTGATCAGCTGCGCCGCTTGAAAACGGATCGTAAAATGACTTTCTGGTACGGTGCACGCTCGTTGCGTGAGCTGTTCTACAAAGAAGATTACGACATGCTGCAAGCTGAAAATGAAAACTTCAAATGGCATGTTGCGCTGTCCGATCCTCAACCGGAGGATAATTGGTCAGGTTTGACCGGGTTTATTCACAATGTTCTCTATGAGAATTATTTGAAAGATCATCCGGCGCCTGAAGATTGCGAGTTTTATATGTGCGGCCCTCCAATGATGAATGCCGCGGTAATTAAAATGTTGAAAAGTCTGGGAGTTGAAGATGACAACATTTTGCTCGACGATTTTGGTGGTTAACAGGTAAGGAAAGCGAGGCAGGGAAACCTGCCTCGTTTTTTGTTTTTTGACTATCGGCAAAGTTATTGGCTGGTTAATTGTTGATATAGGAGTCGATCATGGCTGTTCTTCTGGTTACTCTGGTAGTGATGTTGTTTGTTGCCTTCGCGCTTTCGATTAGCGTGTTAATGGGGCGTAAGCCAATTACCGGTTCATGTGGTGGTGTGGGCAAAGCCTTGGGCGACCCGAACTATGTATGCGAACTTTGTGGTGGTGACGAAGCAAAATGTGCAGAGCAAAAAGCTGGCCCTGCTGCGGTAAAAACGGTTACAAGTGATCTCGCCTATGACGCAAGCAAGCAAAAGGAATAGTTGTTGCTAGGCTATAAAGGTTTTCGGTTTTCTAGATTAAGGGGAATAAATTGAGCGGTCGTAAAAAATCGGCGGATCACAGCTACGATCTTTTGGTTATTGGTTCAGGCCCCTCGGGTGAAGCTGCTGCCATTGCAGCGGCGAAAGCAGGAAAGCGGGTCGGCGTGGTCGAGGACAGGGCACTGGTGGGCGGTAGTTGTGCACACAAAGGTACGATTCCTTCCAAATCACTGCGTCATGTTGTTAAACAAATTATCCAATTTAAAAGTAACAGTTTGTTTCGCGAAATTGGCGATAGCCGCCGGCTGACATTCCCGCGTGTGCTGCAATCAGCAGCAAAGGTAATTCCGAAACAAGTCGAACTCCATACCAGTTTTTATGTGCGCAACCGCGTTACTGTGCATATTGGGCAGGCTTCATTTATTGATGCCAACACCGTAAATCTGCTGCAATTGGATGGCGGTATTGAAACTATTGCAGCAGACAATATTGTTATTGCCACAGGTTCACGTCCTTATCGACCAGCCGATGTTGATTTCAACCATCCCCGCATTTACGACAGCGATACCATCCTGGAGATGCAGCATACACCGCGCCATATTATTGTTTATGGTGCGGGGGTGATCGGCTGCGAGTACGCTTCGATTTTTTCCGGTTTGGGGATGCGCGTTGATTTGATCAACAACCGCGAACATCTGTTGTCATTTCTCGATGACGAAATTTCTGATGCCCTGAGTTATCACCTGCGTGATAGCGGCGTCACCGTGCGTCACAATGAAGAGGTCGAGGCAATAGAAGCAAGTGACTCCAGCGTCACCCTGTTTTTAAAATCCGGTAAACGATTGAAGGCTGACGCGATTCTTTGGTGTAACGGTCGCAGCGGTAATACTGATGCATTGAATCTCGCGGCTGCTGGCCTTACAGCGGATCATCGCGGCAATTTGAAAGTAGATAACTGCTACCGCACCGAGGTTCCCAATATTTATGCGGTAGGCGATGTGGTAGGTTGGCCAAGTCTGGCGAGCGCATCCTATGGCCAGGGACGTGCGGTATCCGGTGGTATTTTTGGGGCTGAATGCAAGTTGGTGCAGGACGTTCCCACGGGTATCTACACTTTGCCAGAGATTAGTTCCGTTGGTAAAACGGAAGCTGAATTAACCCAGGCCAGGGTGCCTTACGAAGTGGGGCGCGCGTTGTTCAAAAATACTGCACGCGGCCAGATCAGTGGTGAAGACGTGGGTATGCTGAAACTCTTGTTTCATGTTGATACCCTGGAGATTCTTGGTGTTCATTGTTTTGGTGCTGAGGCAGCAGAGATTGTGCATATCGGCCAGGCGATTATGACTCAGAAAGGTGAAGGCAATAACATCCACTACTTCCTTAATAATATTTTCAATTATCCAACTATGGCTGAAGCCTATCGTATTGCTGCGCTGGATGGTGTAAACCGCATCAGCCGCCGTTAATTTGCCAACGCGAAACCAATAAAAAGGGCGCGATTTATCGCGCCCTTTTTATTACATCCAATTTATTTTGAATCCGTTATTGATTTTTTTCAGCAGATTTTTCTTCAGGATGAAAATTGCGGACGCAGTGGATCACTGTGTTGCTATCAAAATAAACGGTAAATTCCTGATATTTCCAGCGCGAAATAGGTGGTTGGCCTTTAGCTGGAACCTCTTCCAATGGTTCGCCAAACAGGCTTTTGACCCGCTCCTTGCTCATTCCTTTGGTGGGCATATCAACAGGCGATTGGTCTTTGGCTTGTTCACCCACCGGAATACGTATGTTTTCCGCAAACGAGTATTGAGCTTGGAGGGCAAAGCCCAATAGTAAAATGAAGGGTATGCCAAGGAATTTTTGTCGGGTCATCATTTATTGGGTCGCAGGTTCATTAATAGAATTGGTTATTGCAGGTAATGCTGGCTTTTCCGGCGCTCGGCCATTTGTGCGCGCATAATCTGTTGGCCGATCAACTGCTGTTGCGCATCCGTTACGCGATGAAATTTTGCCGCAATTTGATATTCTCCGGTGTTGCTTGGTTCACAGCGAATGATTTTGGCAAAAAGTACCAACCCGGCGTTACTGGGTAAAAAAATCAGGCGCAGGGCAATATTGGAATTGGCCTCGACATGACGGGAACTGCCAAACGCGATTCCACCCTCACTGAGATTGACCTGCTTGATGGTTTTTGACGGAGGAAGGGGTTTTGAATCGGTCATCATCTGTTGGCTGATAATATCTATTTTGCGGTTAAGATTGTGCAAATATTCACCCAGTGCACGGCTGGTATCTTTGATCTGATGAAACAGATGGGCATTGTCAGCGTCGATTTTGCGCAACTCGGCGAAGAGTTTAAGCGAGGCCGTATTAGGAAACTGCAACTCGGGCGCCGCGGTGTTTGCGGTAACCTCTTCGACTTCTTTGAATTCAATAGCGATACTTTCATCAATGCGAAAGTAGCTGCGACGTTCACTCATAACCGGAATCTTCCAAATTTTGTGATGCAGTAAACATAGCACAAGCTGGCGCCAGGAGGCGTGGCTTTATCGGGTACGTTGTGTGGTTTTGCTTGAGCAAATGAGGCCAATTGGGTTTAATGCGCCCATGCAAAAAAACATTCCCCTCTATATCGGCCTGCGTTATACCCGCGCCAAGCGCCGCAATCAGTTTATCTCCTTCATTAGCGCTTTCTCCCTGGTGGGTATGGCCTTGGGGGTTATGGCCCTCATCGTAGTGCTGTCAGTGATGAATGGTTTTGACCGCGAGATGAAAGGGCGCATCCTCAGTGTGATCCCCCACGGTTTTATTGACCAGCTTCCCGCGCTCAACGATTGGCAAGCATTGGCCGCAAAGGTCGACCAACATCCGCAAGTGGTTGCCTCAGCGCCCTATATTGCCAGCAGTGCCATGGTCAGTTATGCCGGTGGCGTGGAAGCGATAGAACTACAGGGGATATTGCCCGAGGCGGAGGCCCGGGTTTCAGTGGTCGAGCAGCGCATGCTGGTGGGGTCTATCGCGCAGTTGCAACCGGGTGAGTACGGCATAGTGATGGGGCGCTTGTTGGCGAGTCGCTTGATGTTGGCACCTGGCGATAAAATCCGTATTACCTCACCCGAGATCAACATCACCCCGATGGGGGCATTTACCCGCTCGCGCAGTTTTACCCTGGTTGGTGTATTTGAAGTGGGCGCCCAGGTAGATAGTACGTTGGCGTTGATCCATTTGCAGGACGCGCAAAAATTTTTACGTAAGCCCGGTGTGCAAGGTTTGCATGTAAAAACTGAAAATATGTTTACGGCCGCATCGGTAATGGCCGGGCTGCGCGCGCAATTGGGGGATGACTATAGGGTAAAAGACTGGAGCCAAACCCAGGGTAGTTTATTCCAGGCGGTAAAGATGGAAAAAATCGTAGTTGGTTCGCTCCTGATGATTATTATCGCGGTCGCGGCTTTTAATATCGTTTCCAGCCTGGTGTTAATGGTTGCTGATAAACGCTCGGATATAGCTGTGCTGCGCACTATGGGTTTGAGCGCACGGCAAGTCATGGCGATTTTTATTGTGCAGGGCAGTGCAGTCGGATTTTTTGGAACGTTTATCGGCACTATAGCCGGTTGTGTAATTGCCCTGACACTTACCCCGATTATGACTGCTGCCGAAGCACTTGTGGGAATGAAGGTATTTGACCCTGATGTGTACTTCATCAGCCAATTACCGTCCGTTTTACTGTGGCAGGACGTGGTATTTATCTGTGGTATCGCATTGTTATTGAGTTTTATCGCCACCCTTTATCCGGCATATCGTGCCGCACAGATTGAACCGGCCGAAGCCTTGCGTTATGAATAATTTCCCTGATCATTGTGCGTTAGCTATACAGGCCCCGTTTTATGAATGATTCCGCCCCTGTTTTGATTTGCCAACACGTCAGCAAAAGTTATCGCCAAGGGGTACTTGCGGTAGAGGTTTTGCACAACGTGAACTTCCGGATTGATGCACGCGAACGTGTTGCGATTGTCGGCGCATCGGGTTCCGGTAAATCTACGTTGCTCAATATTCTTGGCGGTTTGGATGTTCCCGATACGGGTGAGGTAAGTGTTGCGGGTGAACGCCTCTCCCATTTAAGTGCGGATGAACGTGGTCGTTTACGTAACCGCAGCTTGGGTTTTGTTTATCAATTCCATCATTTATTGCCGGAATTTACGGCACTGGAAAACGTAGCAATGCCGTTGCTGATTGGTAAACAACCAGTAGCCATTGCCAGGCAACGTGCATTGGAACTGTTGACACGAGTGGGGTTGGCTAAACGCGTCGATCATAAACCTTCAGAACTTTCCGGTGGTGAGCGCCAGCGCGTTGCTATTGCCCGTGCACTGGTAACCAATCCCGCTTGTGTACTGATGGACGAACCCACAGGCAACCTCGATAGCCATGCCGCCGATTCTATTCAAGCTTTGATGCTCGAATTAAACCAATCCATAGGCACGAGCTTTGTTGTAGTGACGCATGATCCGCGTCTGGCAGCACGGATGGATCGCACGCTTACCCTGGTTGACGGCGCCCTGGTTGGCGCAGAGGCAAATTGATGTTAGGCCGCTATATTTTTTTAGTCGGCACACGCTACGGAATTTCGCATCGCCATAGCCACCTCGTCTCGTTTATTTCGCGGTTATCGACTGCGGGGTTAGTGATCGGGGTAGCGCTGCTGATTCTGGTGATGTCGATCATGAATGGTTTTGATAAAGAGCTGCGCGAAAATATTTTAGGCGTTATGCCGCAGGCGATGGTTTACCATCGCCAGGCCATTGCTGATCCCGAGCAATTGATGGTTGAGTTGAAACAGCACCCACGCGTTCTTGCCGTATCACCTTTTGTACAATTGCAGGGTTTGCTCGGCTATCAAAAGCAAGTGGCACCAGTAAATATTTTTGGCATCGATACGGTAAAAGAGCGCGCCACCTCCAAGCTCCCCGAATTTTTACCACAGGGCACGCTGGAAAAATTATCCGTTACCGAGGCAGGTATTATTGTTGGCCGCGGCATTGCGGAAAAATTAAATGTAGTTGAAGGCGATAATATCAGTTTGATTATTCCGGTCGAGGGCAATGCATCGCCGCGCGTTAAAGTGGTTAATTTGGTTGCGATTCTTGATACCCACACAGATATCGATAACGCCCTCGCGCTTATGGATATCGCCACTGCTGCAGAACTCTCCGGTTATCCGGGCCAAATAACCGGTGTGCGGTTAAAAGTAGACGATTTGTTTGCCGCGCCGCAAATAGTGCGCGACATTATGCAAACCCTGCCCGCCGAGTATTACGGCTCCAGTTGGATGGGAACTCACGGTGGCATTTACCAATCGATCCAGATGTCCAAAAACATGGTGGGCATGTTGTTGTTTTTAATTATTGCGATTGCCGCGTTTAATCTTGTTTCCACGCTGATTATGGTGGTGGTAGATAAGCAGGGCGATATCGCAATATTACGCACCATGGGTGCCTCTACCGCAGAAATTATGGCTATCTTTATGGTGCAGGGCGGTTTGATTGGTTTGATAGGTACGTCAATTGGTTTGGTGTCGGGTGTTATCCTGTCTTATTTTGTTACCCCGCTGGTGCAAGGTATTGAGAAAATATTTGGTATCCAGTTTTTACATTCCGATGTCTATCCCATTACTTATTTACCGTCAGAAATGGTTGCTGGTGATATCGTTAAAGTGGTGGTTACAGCATTATTAATCAGCTTTTTTGTCAGCCTTTATCCCGCCTGGCGCGCCAGCAAAATCCAACCAGCAGATGCATTGCGTTACGAATAGCTGTAGCAGGTGGTAGACATAAAAAAGCCCGCGCTTTGCGGGCTTTGTATTTATTTTTTTTCTTCGGTTGTTTTCTCTTCAGTTGTTTTCTCTTCTTCCGTTTTTGTTGCACGCATTCTTTGGCGTTTTTTCCAATTGTGGTTCACATGCCAGCGCCAATAAAATTGCATTCCAAAATATCCCAGCCCACCTAAAAGTAAACCGCTCATGACTGAGCCTGCCAACAGTGGCTTCCACAGGTGACCAAATTCATTGGCAAGCCAATCCCAGGTCAATTCCGGTTCCACCATTAAAGGTTCGGATTGGAGGATAAAACTGCCGACTTGATAGGTAAGGAAAAAGAAAAACGGCATGGTAAAAGGATTGGTAATCCATACCAGTGCGACGGTGATGGGCAGGTTGCAACGAAATAACAGCGCTGCACCAGCCGCAACGGGCATTTGGCCGGGAATAGGTAAAAGGGCGATAAACAACCCCCAAAAAAAAGCGACTGAAACTGAGTGGCGGTTTAAATGAAACAGGTTAGGGTCATGCAATAAATCCCCCAAAAAATGCAGGGCGGGGTTGCTTTTGATTGCAGCGGGGGAGGGAATAAACCGTTTCAGTAAGTTACGCGCCATGCTTAAAACCAGAGTACTACCAAAAAAGATCCGGCATTATGCCTTTAAATAATCATTAACACTATGCGATCTGTGTTGCATGGGGATATCCGATAGGATTCCATCTTGCCTGCCTTGGCACTATGCCATAAGCTGCGCGTCAATCTGATGACAAGGGATTATCAGGGTAGTTCACCTGTTATCGGGGCAATAAAGGAATATCGCCATGCCAACCAAGCTATTACTGTTCTCTCTCGGTGTTATCGCCGTCAGTTTTTTCCCCGGTTTGCCTCCCTTATCAAGCGTGCTGTTGTGTTTCCCCCTTTTCCTTGTGCTACGGCGACGGCGCCTCGCTCATTATTGGCTCGCATTATTGCTCGGGGTAGCCTGGGGCATATATTCAGGGCATAGCCTGGTCAGCATGCAACTTCCCGGGGAATTGGCAGGCAAGGATCTGATCGTTACAGGCCAAATTCAGGGAATACCGGAGCGGGACCTGAAGCGCATCGGCTTCAACTTCCGGGTCTTGTCTGTAAAAACAGCAACGGGCCAACCCCTTCCTGTCGATCAGTTTCCAAATGGGATCCGATTGAGCTGGTACCTATACAAACCTGATGATAAATCCATAGATGCGCCTGTGTTGCAGATTGGCGAGCAATGGCAATTGCGCGTGCGCCTCAAGCGGCCGCGCGGGTTTGTCAATCCGGCTGGCTTTGATTATCAGGCCTGGCTATTGCGCCAGGGTATTGGGGCGACCGGGTATGTCATTGATCACCGCACCAACCAGCGCATCCTTGCCCCGGTCCCCAAGGGCAGGTGGGACGATTGGATTGACCGGCAACGTCATCAGTTACAGCAGTGGGTGGTTGCCCGTAGTGATAGCAGCGAGCGCGGTATATTAATCGCATTGTTGATTGGTGATTCTTCACTGGTTGATAAAAACCAATGGATGCGGATGCAACAAACGGGCACCAGTCATTTGATTGCCATCTCTGGTCTTCACGTTGGTTTTCTTGCGATCTTTGGTTTTTATCTTGGTCTCTGGTTGGGCAAATGTATCCAGCTTATCTGGCATCGCTGCCCGGTGTTTATGATCGCCTGGTGCTCGGCAATTTTCTGTGCGGCGTTTTATTCCGCGCTGGCCGGTTTTAATATTCCCACGGTGCGCACGCTGATTATGCTGGTGATTTTTTATATCGCCTGCCTGTGGCGACGCAGTATTCGCATCGCTGATATTTTTTGTTGTGCACTGGCATTGGTGATGCTGATTGATCCACTTGCCGCCCTGGATATGGGCTTCTGGTTATCTTTCGGAGCTGTTGCGCTTTTGTTGGTTTATTTTTCCGGCCGCCTGGTGCCCAGGCAGACGGCTGCACCTTGGTCCGGGTTAGGTGTAACTAATATGGTTGCGGGTTTTATCCGCTCCCAATGGGTCATGTTTATCGGCTTATTGGTGCCTTTGGGACTATTGGTAAACAGTGTCTCGCTGGTTGCCCCTGTTGCTAATGGGTTAGCAATTCCATTGATTACTTTTTTAGTCGTACCGCTGTTATTGGTAAGCGCTGCTACACGCAATTTGTTTGGAAATGTCAGCGATTTTTTATTAAGCAGCGCAGGTTGGTTAATGGAAATCCTGAAGATATTCCTGGATCAACTGCTCGCTTTGGCTGGCCCCTGGTCGAGCCCCATCCTTGCCTTTAGTCCAGCATTGGCAGCATTGGTTGGATTAAGTTGCTGCCTGTTATTAGCACCTAAAGGATTGTTTCCGCGCGCGCTTGGATGGTGTGGTCTATTGTCAGGAGCGGGTCTAGGCCTTTTTATTACACCTCCGGATCAGCCGGACCTGAAGCTAAGTGTATTGGACGTAGGGCAGGGGACCGCGGTGATTGTGCAGGTAAAGCAGCACACCCTGGTATACGACACTGGCCCAAAATATACCGACAATTTCGACGCAGGCAGTGGAATAATTGCCCCCTATTTGTATTCGCAAGGAATTAATCACATAGATCAACTGGTCGTGAGCCACAGCGATATGGATCACTCCGGAGGTCTTGGTGGGCTGCTGGAAAAAGTTAGCGTTAAGACTATTGTCGCAGGTGAAGTGGAATTAATTCCCGGGCATCTTGCAAGTCGGGATTGCCACACTACAAAACCCTGGCATTGGAATGAAATACATTTTCAATTTCTTTCCTATCCCATTTCTCCCACGGCAAAATCCAATAATAAATCCTGCGTGTTGTTGATAACCTATTTCGACCAACAGATATTGTTGCCGGGTGATATTGAGCTCCAGGCAGAAAACCAATTGTTGGCCCACGCGCAGTTTCCCACCAATATCGATCTGCTCCTCGCTGCGCATCACGGCAGCCGCACTTCATCCAGCGCGCCATTTATCCGGCACACGACACCGGCGATGGTGGTTTATTCCGCAGGTTATCGCAGCCCGCATGGACATCCACATCCACAAGTGCGTCACGCTTTCCAGTCGATTGGTAGCCGCGAATGGAATACCGCAGAATCAGGTGCCCTCGTATTCAAATGGTCGGAAAAACAATTGCAATCAGTCACCGCATATCGCGAATTTAGACGTCGATACTGGTTTGATTAAATCTATAGCAAAACAGATTGCAACACAGAATAGATTCCCGCCGGTTCGAAAATTTTTTCGGATTAATAAACCAACCGGCATGCGCGCCGTGAACCGGTTGCTATTAAATTTGCGGACTGATTCAAGAAAACGTGAAGACTATCTTATCGAAGGCTTCTAATCACTGCTCATAACCGTCTTACCCCGCTCGATTACCAGTCCAAAACTTATCGATAAAAATTCCAGGACTACTATCAGCAAAAATAGTGGTTCGGTGATTAACGAAAAACCCAATCAACAATACCAAATTTAATAATAAGTCGGAGAGACAATTTATTTTCTATCATCAACCCAGGAGTATGAAATGCATATCCCCATCCCCTCTATCAGTGAAGCTTGTAAAAAGCTTTGCAAGCCTGTTCTGCTGTTACTGCTAAGCCTGCTTGTTTTAAATCAGGCTGCGCTCGCTCAACAAACCGTTGATAACGCCAGTTTGCAAACCTGGTGGCATGCTAACTATGAAATAAATTCCACTACCCCGGTCGCACAGGAAAAGGTGCGGCGCTCATCATTTTATGATGTGCAAGTGAGCACCCTTGCTGCGCCTGATACTGCCTATGATTCCTTCGTCTATATGAGTATCCCGCGCAGTGGCAAGGGCAAGCCTGGTTATGACGGCGAAGAGGACGGTGCGGAATTTGTAGCGGGAAAACTTACCATGAGTTGGTCCAGTTTCCTCTACAGTGAAGCGGCGTGGGTCACCGTCAGTTTGCGCGAAGGGACTATTTCCTCGGTCGATGAAGTGGTTATCCGTCCCACCAGATTAAATTTTGAAAAAGTGTTGGTGGATAATAAAACGGTCCGTATTAAAGTTCCTTATGCCAGCAGTGGTTATCGTTTTTCGGTGGAATTTGCTGCGCAGTTATACACTGCCTATAACGATATGAGTGGAAATACCGCTGGAAAATTAACCGATGTGGGTGGTGGTAACCATCGCGCTATTCACACTGAACCACGCAATTCCCTGCTGATTTTTGCCGAGCCGATTTTGACCGGCGATGAAATGAATCGCACCCAGCCCGATGCGGCCGACGGATCGATTTACTATCCCGAGCCGGGTGAAACCCGCAATTTGAATAATATTAACGAGGATATTATTTATTTCCGTCCCGGCACTTATTACATGGGTTGGAATTACCACGCCTTATTAAATGAAAACGTAAAGTGGGTTTATTTTGCGCCCGGCGCTTACGTAAAAGGTGCTATTCGTTTTCCTGCTACCATGCAAACGCACTACAAGGTCACCGGTTACGGGGTGCTTTCGGGCGAACAATATATTTATGAGGCGGATACCAAAAACGGTTACAACCATCTCAACCAAAGTAATTCCGATTGCCACACCAGCTGCGTGAAAATGTTGCAATTTGAATCGGATAACGACCAGCAGACCCTCGACTTGCAAGGTGTGACTATCAATGAGCCGCCGTACCATTCCTTCGTGGTGTATGGCAATGAAAACACCTTCAAAATGCGCGTCAATAACTATAAGCAAGTCGGCAGTTGGGTATGGCAAACAGATGGTATCGAGTTATATACCGGCAGCACTATGAAGGATACTTTCTTCCACGCGAACGATGACGTGTTGAAGATGTATCACAGCAATGTCAGCGTCGATAACACCACAATTTGGAAAGGTGAAAATGGTCCGGTGATCCAATGGGGCTGGGATAACCATCGCAACCTCGACAATATTGTGGTGACCAATACCGATGTAATCCATAACCGGGTTTACTGGCGCGATGTAAAAGGCAACACTTGCATTATTAATTCCGCACCGCACTATGCTGGCGGTGGTAGTAACGGCAGCAATTTTATTCGCGGGCTGCGCATTGAAAATACGCGCGTTGAAGGCATGACCAATTGCGCCATCCGCATCTACTCATTGATCAGCATGGGCGACAATGCAGTACAAATTAAAAATTTACATATCGATGAATGGAACAAACTCGATCCTGGTTCGCAAGTCAATCACTTCCAAAAAGTGGGCGATGTTTTTATCGGCACCAATGCGCTGTCGATTGAAAACTTCAAGGTAGGCAACGAATACGTCACCACCGAAAATAATAATACCGGGGCTAACCAGCCAGGGCGTTTCGATTTTAAATTATCCAATTGGAAAGCGGTACAAACGGTCGCCGATTGTAAGCCCCAAACTATTACCTTCCCGGCAATTCCCGATAGGCCTTTGGGCAGCAATGTCATTCTGGACGCTACTGCAAGTTCCGGTTTGCCGGTTAGCTACAGCGTCAGCGGCGGTGCGGCGATGCTGGTCAATGGTACGGTGGATGTTGGCAATACTGCCGGTGAAATTACAGTGAAGGCATTGCAGGCCGGAACTGCTGGCGCCGATGGTTTTTGCCCCGTCAGTTTGAGCCGCGTATTTTTTGCGGGCGAGCGCCCACCACAATCCTTGTGGCTGGGAGCGTCTTTCAATGCCTGGTCGTTGGCGCCGATGAGGTTTAACGCCAGCAGCAAAAGTTACGAACTGGAGGCACGCCTCGACCCGGGCAATTATGAAATGAAATTTGCCAACTCGGCTGACTGGAGTGGCGATGACTGGGGCAGGGGCAATGGACTGCAAAGTACCGTCGTTAAAACTACCGGCGAGCGAGATAGTAATTCGACGTTCACTATTACCGAGACGGATGAGTACACCATCCACTTCGATTTTGCCGGATTGAAATATTCAATCAGTAGTGAAGCCCCGGTGACCCCGGATTGCACTGCGCAAACTATTAATTTCGCGGAAATTGCGGGCCAGCAAGCCAATAGCCTGCTCAACCTTGATGCGCGCGCTTCGTCGTCCCTGCCGGTCACCTTTACCGTAAGCGGAGGTAATGCACGTATTGTCGATGACACCTCCCTTGATGTTGGCGACCGCCAGGCTGTCATCACCGTAACCGCTACCCAGGCTGGTAACGCGACCTTTTGTCCGGTGTCGATTGCGCGCAGCTTCAGCGTAAAGGGAGCGATTGCTGCCGGGCTAAAAGCCCCGCTTTATTGGAGTCCCTATGAGGCCAATATTATTCCCGACGCACCACTCAAAGAGGATGAATGGAAAAATAACGCGAATTGGATAAGCGAACATTATAAAAAATTCGGATACGACATGATCGCTACTGATGGCTGGATTGAAGGCGCAACCCAGACCAACGATAACGGCTATATCCTGAAATATAACGACAGCTGGACCATGACCTGGCACGACATGGGTGACTATCTGGAGGAGCGCGGATTGGCGATGGGTGTGTATTACAACCCTTTCTGGATTACCCCTGCGGTGGTCAACGATCCGTCCAAAAAAATTGTTGGTACCGATATTTCCGTGAGCAGTCTGGTTGACCGGGATTACCGTTTCCCTGGTGAAAACGGCGATAAATTACCCGGCGATCGTTTTGGTTACATGTTTGGCCGCAGTAATGACCAGACCTTGTATTGGGTGCAGGCAGACCGTCCGGGAGCTGAAGCTTATGTGAAGGGTTATATTGATTATTTTGCGGCGGCAGGTATGAAATACCTGCGGGTGGATTTCCTCTCCTGGTACGAAGATGGTATGGATAAAGGCGACTTGGCCGGCAAACCTGGTCGTTCACGCGAGCATTACGAATTGATGCTCAAATGGATGAAGGAAGCCTGCGATAAACACGGTATTTTCCTGAGCCTGGTTATGCCCCATTTGAAAAATGAGGGGGCATTGGAAGTGCAGTACGGCCATATGATTCGCATTAACGAAGACGCGGGAAAGGACGCAGGTTGGGGGCGTTGGAGCGAGTTAGACCGGGGCAATCGCCGCGCTCACTGGTCGCAGTGGGCGAACGCGGTGGACGGCTTCACCTACTGGTCGAAATTGTCCGGCCGGGGAAAAATGATCCTTGATGGCGACTTTATCCGGCTCAATACTTTCGGCGGTGATAACGAACGCAAATCCGCGGTATCGCTCAGCCTGATTGCGGGTGGGCCAGTAACGATTGCGGATCGCGTCAATAGTATTGGTGACCACGGCTGGGTATTCCAGAATGAAGAGTTGCTGGCCTTGAACAAGGATGGATTTGTCGGCAAGCCCCTATCCAATGATCCGTCCCAGGCTGAGGCCTATACCTGGACCGGGCAGATGAGTAACGGGGACTGGATCCTGGGCTTGTTTAACCGCGACGCTGATGCGAAACCTGTGGCCGTTAATTTTGCTGACCTGGGTATGGGTGAATCACAGGTGCGGGATTTATGGGAGCATAAAGATCTCGGTGTCATGGATTCTTTCAATACTGTTATTCCAGGAAGGGGGGTAGTGGTGTTGCGCCTTGCTCCTGCCAGTTGTGACCTCAGCCCGCAAACCATCAGTTTCAGCGCGATTCCCGATAAAGACACCAGTGTCGATCCTTTGCAGTTTGATCTGGATGCAACTGCAAGTTCAGGGTTGCCGGTGACGCTCAGCGTAGTGGGGCCAGCGACCTTATCCGGTACAACTATTTCGCTGGACGAGACTGGTGGCACTGTATCGGTAACGGCCAGCCAGCCGGGGAATAGTGAATTTTGTGCAGCCGCACCAGTGACCCGTTCGTTCGAGGTAACGGGTGGTATTGCACATCAGGACACTATGTTCGTAGGCGCCAGCTTTAACCAGTGGCGACCTGGGGATTTACCCATGACGCTGGACGCTGGCGTCTGGACCGTGAACAACGTCCGTATCACCGCCGGCGAGCATAGATTGAAATTTGCCAATAGCGGAACCTGGGAAGGCGATGATTGGGGCCAGGCAACCGGCCTATCGGGTACGGCAGTGATGGCCACCGGCGGTGCTGCGGATATCGAGTTCTCAATTGCCAAAACCGGTAATTACACCATTACCTTTGATGATCTATCCCTGGCATACGCCATCATCGAAGAAACCTGTGAAATGAGTTGCGAGGCTGGCCCCCTCGCTTCAGGTGAGACTTACATCATTACCGCAAAAGCCAGCGGCAAAGTTCTGGATGTATCCGAAGCATCATCCGCAAATGGCGCCGGGGTTCATCAATGGGAATATCTGGGTAAGGCTAACCAGCAATGGCGTCTGGAGGATGCAGGTGATGGTCTCTATTACCTGGTTGCCAGCCACAGCGGTAAATTGCTGGATATTCAGGAAGGCTCAACAACAGAGGGTGCTTATGCCCACCAGTGGGAACAGGCGGGTGTGGCAAGCCAGCGCTGGACGTTGGAGCCGGCCGGAGAAAATTATTTCTTTATGGTGAATCACCATAGCGGTAAGGCGCTGACAATGACCGGCGGGGACAATGGTATGCCATTACAGCAGGGCAGCCGGGACGCTAGCGATAATTTCCTGTGGTCGTTTACTCCTGAGTAAGCGATCCGGGAATTACCGCAGGATTTAACAATTGATGCAGGCCCTCGTTTGTGCGAGGGCTTTTTATTTTTATGCGTTGAAAAATCCAACCTCAGTGGCAGGTGCAACTTCCTCACACATTTGCAGACAAAGCAGCCTGCCCCATGGCAATCCTGATTGCTTGTGGTAATGTACGCCGCAACTTGGGTCGAGCTGCGCAACTGGGTTTGCATAATAAGAGGAAGCTATCTGTGTTTGAGATTTTTTTAGCTGGCGGTATTTTGATGTGGCCAATCCTGGCCTGCTCATTGATTGTAATTGCGATTAGCGCTGAACGTTACTGGACCCTCAATCCCGCCAAAATTGCTCCTAAAACCCTTCTTGCACAGGTGTGGAGCTGGATTAAAAACAACCAGCTCGATGCCACCAAACTGCGCGAACTGAAACAATCTTCTCCCCTGGGTCAAATTCTCGCGGCTGGTTTAAGTAATTCC